>JAQSCR010000320.1 GCA_029945495.1 Pseudolabrys sp.
CGGTCAGTCCGACAACGACATTATTCCGGTAAACGGCGAACCGCTTTGGGCTCGGTTTGCCGTCCGGCCCGACAAGGTCCGGCGGCACGGCGAGCGACGGATCGAGCAGCGCCGCGGCAAAGCCGCCCTGCCTGTCAGCCAAGCGCTGCATGTCGCTGATCCTTGCGCTCGGCGGCAAACATGATGGCATCCGCCCGGTCTGCCTCGGCCATGAGTTCGGGCCAAGTTGGCACCTTTGCGTCCCACTCGATCAATGTTGGAACAGGGCCAAGGCGTTCGATGGCGTACTCGAACAGGCTCCATACGATCTGATCGACCGGCCGGTCGTGGGTGTCGATCAAGAGTGGCCGGCCCTTTTCATCGGCCTCCGGCGTGTAGCCGGCGAGGTGAATCTCCTGCACATGGGCAAGCGGATACTCGCCAATATATCGCTCGGGATCCCAATGCTGATTGGTCGAGGCCACATGAACGTTATTTACATCGAGCAATAGGCCGCAGCCGGTTCGGCGCGCCGTCTCGGCGATGAAATCAATCTCGGAATAAGTGCTGTCGGCAAAGGCAAGGTAGGTCGATGGATTTTCCAAAAGCATCTGCCGGCCCAGCGTCTCTTGCACCTCGTCGATATGTTCGACGACGCGCGCAAGCGCCTCGGCCGTATAGGGCACCGGCAGCAAGTCGTTAAAAAATCCTGCGTCATGCGTCGACCAGGCAAGATGTTCTGAAAATAGCCCAGGCTGATATCGGTCTATGAGATCCTTAGTGCGCTGCAAGTGATCGCGATCCAATGGCCGGTCGGCGCCGATCGACAAGCCTACCCCATGGAGTGAAAGCGGATAACGATTACGGATCTCGGTTAGATAGCGATGCGGCGGGCCGCCGGCACCCATGTAATTTTCAGCGTGAACTTCGAAGAAGCCGATGGCCGGATTCGAATCCAGAATCGTTCTATAGTGCTCAGCTTTGAGGCCGACGCCACT
Source organism: Pseudolabrys sp. (assembly GCA_029945495.1). GTDB lineage: Bacteria > Pseudomonadota > Alphaproteobacteria > Rhizobiales > Xanthobacteraceae > Pseudolabrys. The sequence goes on from JAQSCR010000320.1 coordinate 978, forward strand.
GCGTGAAGGGGTCGCCTTTTGATATCTATCGTTGGCAATTGATTGTGATGCCATGATCAGGCTCCCTTCTCTTTCCAGATTCGAAAGCCGCCGCGGAAGGCGGGCACCGCCCGCCCGCCATCGGCGGAAACAAATATCCGGCAAAAAGCGGCGTATTATGCCTTCGCCTTAAGGCTGCCTGACCCTTTGGGCGTCTGGATCGTCGTGCAAGTGCCTTTCGCGACAAGCTTGAAGGCATTGCCCTGATAGTCGGTAGTGCTCGTTCCGGCGCAGGTAGTCCCGGCACCGGCGAAGCAGTCGTTTTGACCCTTGAGCGCGACGCCAAAGCAAGTCTCGAACTTGCCGGACTTCACAGCTTTGACGGTTTCGCCCTGCTTCTGCATCATCATCTTTTGCATGTCGCTGGACTGCGCACCGGCGGGAGCGGTAGCGAGCGAACCAAGAGCGGCGACGAATGCGCCGGCGACCAGGATAGATACGGTTCGATTGGACATCTGTGTTCCTCCAAATTGGATTCGGGCGGCAAAATCGGTCGCCAGAAGCGAGCCGTTTGGCGCGCCTCTAGTGGTTTCGCTCTGGAAGACGAAAAGGTTACGTCCGGATCGCCATTCCCGGCCGCTTTAACGGCGTATATCTGCCTAAACGTATCACCGGAGCGGAAACTGCGTTTCGGTCGAATGGGCATCCAAATACCACCGGCAACCAGGGGCGCTGGCTTATTTCGTGGCCAGATCGGCAATCTTTGAAAAGATGATGTCCAATTCGCTGGCGAGCCCCCTGATGTCATTTTTGCCCTCACCGTAATATGGGGAAAATACGAAACTTGGCTTCTTGTACGAGAGCGTCGATGTGCCGTCTGAATTTTCCGTCACGTAAAAGCGAACCGGCGCCTCGATGCCGGCGGCGATGCTCGCGCCGAGCATACGTCTTGCAAAATTGTTACGGAAAACGCCAATGACACGATTTCCCGGAATCGTAATGCCTGCGGCCTTTGCCCCTTCGGATGCACTCGCCGATGTCACGAGACCCATTTTTTCAGCCTTCACGGCGGTCTCAAGGCGCGCAGCAAGCGCCGAATAAGACTGGGTCGTATCAACGACGACCCATCCGTCGCGGGGCTTAACGGTGCCGGCGTTTGCCACCGAGAATCCAATTAGTGTCGCAGAGACAGCGAGTATGATACGCAACATAACGTCCTCCTTCTTTTATATAGGGGCACAACAATACGATTTATAATTTCTGCTGCAAGCTCGCCACCGGCAGAGAAGAACGTGGCGACTGGGGAGCTCAGTTTTTGCGTTTCATAAGCTCGATCAGCGGCAGGTAGCCGCCTTTTG
>JAQSCR010000321.1 GCA_029945495.1 Pseudolabrys sp.
GCGGCCGAGAACGAACCACCATCAACCCGCTTCGCCAAGGACCAGCTCAAGGCGATCATCGAGCGCATCGAGCGGCTTGAAGAGGAAAAGAAGGCGACATCCGACGACATCCGCGACGTCTATGCTGAGGCCAAGGGCAATGGCTTCGACGCCAAGGCGCTGCGCGCCATCGTCCGCATGCGCAAGATGGATTCCGACGAGCGCCGCGAGCAGGAAGAGATCCTGGAAACCTACATGCACGCGCTGGGGATGTTGCAGTAAGCCTCGCTGTCATTGCCGGGCTTGACCCGGCAATCCATGATATCGCTCGTCAAAAGCAAGTCTTCCGCAAGGCCTTCTATGCCGTCTCTCATCATGGATGCGCGGGTCAAGCCCGCGCATGACGGCATTGGGTGTGGCCGGGCCTGAAGCTTTTTACCGCAACGACGCCGTCATCTGCGTCGTAAACGTCGCGGTCGCCACGAACACCACCGCGCGGCCGTCGAATCGGTCGGTGGTCATGCCGAGATACGGATCGGCCGAGAACGTCATCGCCAGCGACTGTGCCGGCTTATACAGAAGCGTGGCGAGCGGCCGCATATGCGGCGCGCCCAGTGGTGTCGCCGTCAGCGAACCGCTGATGCTCGGCGTCAGCAGGACGGCGCGTAGCCACGGACTGTCGGCCTTCTGGAACCCGCCGGTCACGGCCGGCGTGAACGGCAGCGCGAATGCTTCCACCGTCGTCTTGGCCGGCACCACCGGCGTTGCCGCCGGCAGCCGGGCCATCGCCGCGCCCATCGGTTTCGCGCGCAGGGCCGGCTTCGGCAGCGGCGTCTCGGCGGCATAAGCCAGCGCGCCAGAGCTGGCGGTGATCGTCGGATCGGCGCTGGCGACCGTAAACGGCGGCTGCGTATCGACCGGCGTGGCTTCGGTCAGCGGCTCAAGCTCGCTGCTTTCAACCTTGCTGTTCCAGACGCTGCGATTGTCGGCGGTGTCCGCCGACGCAAGCGTGATTGCCGGCGTGGCATTGGCAATTCCTTGCGCCACCGCGACCGGCCGTGCCGTCGGCAGCGGCACCACGCGCTCGACCGCGACTTTCTTCGCCGTGGCCGCCGGCATCATACTCGCCAGCGCCACCGCCGGACGTGCGCGCTTCGTCGGCTGCTGCTGCTCGTCGTTCAACTCATCCGATTCGGATTCGAGCTTGCCGCCAAACAGGCTGGCCAGGAAATTGCGTTTGGGCTTTGCGCCGGTATTGGCGCCATCGGCGCTCGCGGTGACAATGCCGGCGTTGCGCGCGGCGGCCAGCGAAACCGCGTTGGGCTCGTTGCCGCGGCGCTCGACGTCGGCAAGAGCCAACGCATAGCCCGGCAGCGGCTGGCCGTCGGACGGCACATGCACGGTGCGGCCGTTCGGGAACACTTTGACCAACTGGTCGTGCGTCATGCGCGGCCAGTGGCGGATCGTGCCGGTGTCCATGTGCACGAAGGGCGAGCCCGAGGTCGGATAGAAGCCGACGCCGCCGCGCTGCAAGCGCAGGCCGACTTCGCGCAGTTTTTCCAGGTCGACGCCGGGGATGGCGAAGTCGATCGCTTGGCCACCCATGTGATTGCTGTTCTGCGCGACGCCGGTCGAGCGCGCCCGCAACATGGCGTTGGTGCCGGGCGCACGGTAGCCGCAGATCACCTCGATCGGATTTTTGCCGTCGACCTCGCGATAGGCCTCCCACAAGATGTCGAACAGATGCGGGTCCATCTTGACGGATTCTTCGCGCCGCCAGTCGCGCATAAACCAGTCGAGCTTCTTGAGCGCGGCGTCGTCGTAACGGCCGTCGCGCTTGTAGGTGATGGTGATGGTTTCGTCAGTATGGATGTGATGGAACGAAAGAGTGCGGGTGTCGCCTTCGGCGGACGCGGTCTGCAGCCCGTCATTGCCGCCGACCAGCATCAGCGCGGCGAGGCCGAGCGGAATCCCAAAGGAGACGCATTGCCGTGCGCCGGCGCGCAGCATGGGCAGCACAAAAGATCCCCGACGCGACGCACGCACTGACACTGACGAGTTCCGTAAAAGCCGACGCCCCACAGCCATCGCCCCCGCCTGATCACGGCCGTCGCGATGACGGCCCAGTGTTGTCGGGCTTTGGTTAACCGACCCTTTAACAGGCGATTTCACCCCCCGAATAGGTTGTGGGTATTTCAGGAAATAGGCGAAAAAGCGCCGCGCACGCGGCAGCGTTGCGGCAGGCGCATAGAACTCGCCAAAAACGCAAATGGCCGGAAACTTTCCCGGCCTTTTCGTATCTCGATACCGGCTTTAGCGGAAAAGCT
>JAQSCR010000322.1 GCA_029945495.1 Pseudolabrys sp.
CCTTTTCCGTAAGCTCGGCGCTTATTGGGGGACCAACAACACCGACCACCAGGCGCGTATCTGCCATTCAACGACGGTTACCGGCGTGGCCAATACCTGGGGCTACGGCGCGATGACCAACAGCATCAATGATATGCGCAATTCGAAGACGCTGCTCTTCATCGGCAGCAACGCGGCCGAAGCCCATCCGGTCGGCATGCAGCACATGCTGGAGTCGAAGGAACTCAACAAGGCGAACTTCATCGTTTTCGACCCGCGCATGACACGCACGGCCGCCCATGCGACCGAATATGTGCGCATCCGTCCGGGCACCGACATTCCGGTTCTGCACGGAATGATGTGGCACATCCTAAAAAACGGATGGGAAGACAAGGAATTCATCCGCCAGCGCGTTTACGGCTTTGACGATCTCCGCAAGGAAGTCGAAAAGTGGAATCCGGAAGAAGTTGAGCGCGTTACTGGCGTGCCCGGCGCGCAGCTCGAACGCGTCGCTAAGATGTTCGCGACGCAGAAGCCGGCTACGCTGATCTGGTGCATGGGCCAGACCCAGCATACCGTCGGCACCGCGAACGTGCGGGCGAGTTGCATCGCGCTTTTGATGACCGGCAATGTCGGCGTTTCCGGCGGCGGCGCGAATATTTTGCGCGGCCACGACAACGTGCAGGGCGCGACCGATGTCGGTCTCGATATTGTAACGCTGCCGTTCTACTACGGTCTTGCGGAAGGTGCGTGGAAACATTGGTCGCGCGTCTGGGAAACCGACTACAATTTCCTGCAGGCCCGGTTCGACTCCAAGACGATGATGGAGACCCCCGGTATTCCGCTGACGCGCTGGTTCGACGCGGCGATTTTGCCGAAGGATCAGGTCGCGCAGAAGGATAACGTGCGGGCCGTTTTCGTGCAGGGGCACGCCAGCAACAGCATCACCCGAATTCCCGAATCGATGAAAGGGTTGAAGGCGCTTGAACTCCTGGTCGTGGCGGATCCACATCCCACGACCTGGGCCTCGCTTGCGGTCCAGGCCGGCCGCAAGGACAATATGTACTTGCTGCCGGTCTGCACACAGTTCGAAGCGAAAGGTTCGCGCGTCGCATCGAACCGCTCGATGCAATGGGGCGAACAGATCGTAAAGCCGATCTTCGAGTCGAAAGACGACCTCGAAGTCATGTACCTGCTCGCCAAGAAGCTCGGTTTTGCCAACGAGATGTTCAAGAACATCAAGGTCGAGAACAATCTCCCGGTCGCCGAGGACGTTCTGCGCGAAATCAATCGCGGCAGTTGGTCGACGGGTTACTGCGGCCAGTCGCCGGAGCGCATCAAAGCGCACATGAAGAACCAGCATAAGTTCGATCTTGTGACCATGCGCGCACCGAAGGACGATCCGGAAGTTGGCGGCGACTACTACGGTCTGCCCTGGCCCTGCTGGGGCTCGCCCGAGGTCAAGCATCCCGGAACGCCGCTGCTTTATAATACGCATCTTGCGGTCATGGACGGCGGCGGCTGTTTCCGTCCGCGGTTCGGCATTGAACGCGAAGAAAAGCTGGCCGATGGAACGACCCGCAAGGTCAGCCTGCTTGCCGACGGGTCGTTCTCGAAAGATTCCGATATCAAGGACGGCTATCCGGAGTTCACGCTTGCGGTTCTAAAGAAGCTTGGCTGGGATACCGATTTGACCGCCGCCGAGATGGCGGTGATCAACAAGGTGAACCCGACGACGCCGGATGCGGTTTCGTGGTCGCTCGATCTTTCCGGCGGCATTCAACGCGTTGCCTTGAAGCACGGCTGCATTCCGTATGGAAACGGCAAGGCGCGCATGAATGCGTTCGGTTTGCCTGACCCGATCCCGGTGCATCGTGAGCCGATCTACACGCCGCGTGTCGATCTCATCGCGAAATATCCGACGCTGCCGGATGCCAAGCAGTTCCGGCTCCCGAACATCGGCTTCTCGGTGCAGAAGGCCGCGATGGAGAAGGGAGTAGCCAAGCAATTTCCGCTCATCCTTTCGTCCGGCCGATTGGTCGAATACGAGGGCGGCGGCGAAGAAACCAGAACCAATCCGTGGCTGGCCGAGCTTCAGCAGGACATGTTCATCGAAATCAGCCCTGCCGACGCGACTGATCGCGGCATCAAGGATGGCGGTTGGGTCTGGGTCACAGGCGCAGAGAACAACGCCAAGGCCAAGATGAAGGCCCTTGTCACCGAGCGTGTCGGTAAGGGCGTTGCCTGGATGCCGTTCCACTTCGGCGGATGGTTCGAAGGCGCCGATATGCGCGCGAATTACCCGAAG
>JAQSCR010000323.1 GCA_029945495.1 Pseudolabrys sp.
GGTACTGGCCAAAATAGGCCACTCGCCCGGGTAAACTAGGCCAATAAAAAGGCCCCGAAAATTCGGGGCCGTTTATTCATTACCGGCTGTCCGGTCATTATTCAGCCGCGTCAGCCATCTTCTGGTTGCGCAGCAATCGACCTATCGACCACTTCTGCCGATTCTGTCTTTCCTTCATCAGAGACTTCATTTGCATCGATGTGGAGATCGCGTCTTGCCTCAGCGATGCGATTTCGGATTGTGTCAAAGGACGGGGCAGCACGAAGCTGTCCGGCTTCTCCTTCGGTGAGAGTTTCGATTCCATGGCCAAATTCCTCTTTCCACCAAGACCCTAGTGAAGGGTGTCGAATCGTAAGCTGGCGGAGCGTCGGCTTGCTCAGAGCGATGTCGTAGACGAGCCGGGGATTATTCATAGACAGTACGGACATTCCAACGACGATGCCACCGGAATGTTCAATAAAACCTTTCAAATTCGCGACAGTGCCGCCTGCGGTACAGGTATCGTCGACGATGAAGTATTCCGCACCACTTTCAACGTAGCCGTCAAACGTTGGCTGAGAGGCAAACCGATGATAGATCGATTTAGCGCCACTGTGGTTCGCGATACTCGATTGTATTATACCTGGATCAGTATCCAGGCCTAAAACGGCCGCCAAAACCTCACCATATGCCAGAGGAATCTTATTTCTGCCTTTTGATTCCTGTGCGTGGACCGCGACAATTCTAGGGCTACGTCCATCTAATCTTTCCTTAATCTTATGCATTACTTGGTCATCGATGCAGTGATAGACAAGTGCCAGCGCCGCTTCATCGTCTGACCCAGTTTTAGCAGCGGTATACGCCACGTGACTGACCATGGAACTATAATGCGCTTGGGCACGGACGGCAGGAAATCCATCAACCCAATGTGTCCGAATAAGTTTAGGCACAATTCGATTCCACTGAGAAAGTGTTCACTCTCCAACGGAGAGTGCCTACTTGCAAGGCAGATTACTGTTTTCCGCCGTCGATTACCGTGAACCGCTTGCGCCGATCCGGCGCCGTTACGATTGGGTCGATCGGCTGGGTTGCCAGCGCGGCGTCCAGCAAGTCGCCAATCGTCCAAACGGCTTGGAATGCCAAGGCCCATGCCCGAAGCACGCAAATACCCGTCATTGGCTGTGGCTGGACCCGGCGGTCCGTTGGCCCGGCCATAATGGCATAGCCGAACAATTCTTGGCTCCGCAGGCTGTACACCGGAGTCTGCCTGCGAACTCCAAAATGGTCTGCCGGCCGTCAATCATTCCGACCGGAACCTGGGCCTGGTGGTGGCATTGGGCGCACGAGACGTTGATGTGTGTCACGCCGTGGCGGGGCAAATCGAGTTCAGCGATTGTTGGGATGGGCGGTGCAGGTTCGCGAGCCATGCACGTAGTCTAGGCAAATGCGACCGGTGCTCAAAGATACAAGCCCCGCCCATGCGTCATTCCGAGCCGGCCGCTACAACCGGGCGGCAAATCCGAATAGACGCACCGGCGGCGTGTCCCTGAGTCAAAGGAGGCCCACAAGTTCGGGCTGCGGACCTCTTTCGCTCATGCCGTTGAGGAGGTCCCGCAGCACTTCTGCCATACGGTCGACATCGCACAGTGAGGACTCAACATCGTCGCCTTGGGTCGGTACTATTTTCATTGCCGCACCGCCCTTTCAGCCTGAACGGCCAATATAATTGGCGCGATGTTTGCGCGGAATTGCCAAATACGCTTCATCTGCTGCAAGCACCTTTTCGAGTTCAGTCCGATTGATGGGAACGTACTGAAATCCGCGTTTGGCCATAATGCGGCGCTTCAAATCGAGATCAGGTTTCCGAAAGACGGGTGTAAGCAGTAGCTCCGCCTCAGCCTGCCCGATCCTCTCAACCGCTTTGGCCTCGTCTCTGAGGGCAGCGTAGCGCTTGCACTCTTTGACCCCGTGATAAGACCAAAGGCAGTAACCGTACACCGAAACCTGATGAAGCGCTTTCGCATATGCCAGATACGAGTTGGCTTTGCGCCAGCGCCGATCTCGCTCGGCCAGTGGATTGCCGGCAACTTGGCACATCGGTTCGGCGGCGGCGTGCGAGATTGGAGTTAGAGCGATGCCGTGCTTTCGCACGGCGAACTCAATAATATTTCCCATGGTAGCGATCTCCTTGTTTATAGGAGCCGCGGCCAGGCGGAATGCCGGTCAGTTTTTTGCTATTGGTTGATTCGGTCATGCAAAATTGCTTGCAATATTGACCCCCTGAGGGGTCTTTTCGCGTCCAATTCCG
>JAQSCR010000324.1 GCA_029945495.1 Pseudolabrys sp.
TCCACGCCTCGCGGCGTGACTAAGAAGTAAGACGTGGATGCCCGGCACAAGGCCGGGCATGACGAAGAGAGAGCAAACGGCTCGATATAACGGCGACTGAGAAACTATGGCCTCACTCAAGGACATGCGCGTTCGCCTTGCCTCGACCAAGGCGACGCAGAAAATCACCAAGGCCATGCAGATGGTCGCAGCCTCCAAGCTGCGCCGCGCGCAGGTGGCGGCGGAAGCCGCGCGCCCGTTCGCCGAACGCATGGACAAAGTGCTCGGCAATATTGCTTCGGCGGTTGCCGGCAGCGACTCGGCGCCGCGCCTTTTGGCCGGCACCGGCGCTGACAAGGTGCATCTGCTGGTCGTCTGCACCGCCGAACGCGGCCTGTGCGGCGCCTTCAACTCCTCGATCGCGCGTCTGGCGCGCGAACGCGCCAATGCGCTACTGGCGCAGGGCAAGGAAATCAAGATTCTCTGCGTCGGCCGCAAGGGTGCCGATCAGCTGCGCCGCCTGTTCGGCAAATACATCATCGAAGTCGTCGAGATGCGCGGCGTCAAGCAGATGGGCTTCGCGCAGGCGCAGATGGTCGCCGACAAGATCGTCGCGCGCTTCGACAACAACGAATTCGACATCTGCACGCTGTTCTTCTCGCGGTTCAAGTCGGTGATCTCGCAGATTCCGACCGCGCTGCAGGTGATCCCGCCGGTGTTCGAGCCGGTTGCCGAGACGACCACCGGCGCTGCCGCCGGTTACGAATACGAGCCGGAAGAAGGCGAAATTCTCTCCGACTTGTTGCCGCGCAATCTGTCGGTGCAGGTGTTCCGCGCGCTCCTGGAAAACGCCGCGTCCGAGCAGGGCGCGCGTATGAGCGCGATGGACAACGCCACCCGCAACGCCGGCGAAATGATCCGCAAGCAGACACTCACCTACAACCGCACGCGTCAGGCGATGATCACCAAGGAACTGATCGAGATCATCTCCGGCGCCGAAGCTCTTTAGTACCCCGCGCCCTTTCAGGGCGCAGCTTGAAATAGATGTAACGAGGACGATTATGGCCACACCGCAGAACGCAACCGGCAAGATCACCCAGGTCATCGGCGCCGTCGTCGACGTGCAGTTCGAAGGCGATCTGCCGGCGATCTTGAACGCGCTCGAGACCAAGAACGGCGACAACCGTCTGGTGCTCGAAGTCGCCCAGCATCTCGGCGAATCGACGGTGCGTACGATCTCGATGGACATCACCGAGGGTCTGGTGCGCGGCCAGTCGGTCACCGACACCGGCATCCCGATCGCGGTGCCGGTCGGTCCCGGCCTCCTCGGCCGCATCATCAACGTCATCGGCGAGCCGATCGACGAAGCCGGTCCGGTGAAGTCCGACGAGCGCCGCCCAATCCACGCGGAAGCCCCGGCCTATACCGAGCAGTCCACTGAAGCCCAGATTCTGGTCACCGGCATCAAGGTCGTCGATCTGCTCGCGCCGTACGCCAAGGGCGGCAAGATCGGCCTGTTCGGCGGCGCCGGCGTCGGCAAGACCGTGCTCATTCAGGAACTGATCAACAACGTCGCCAAGGCGCACGGCGGTTATTCGGTGTTCGCCGGCGTCGGTGAGCGTACCCGCGAAGGCAACGACCTTTATCATGAGTTCATCGAATCCGGCGTCAACAAGAAGGGCGGCGGCGAAGGCTCGAAGTGCGCCCTGGTGTTCGGCCAGATGAACGAGCCGCCGGGCGCGCGCGCCCGCGTCGGCCTCACCGGCCTCACCCTGTCGGAATATTTCCGCGATCAGGGCCAGGACGTGTTGTTCTTCGTCGACAACATCTTCCGCTTCACCCAGGCCGGCTCGGAAGTGTCGGCGCTCTTGGGCCGTATTCCTTCGGCGGTGGGTTATCAGCCGACGCTCGCCACCGACATGGGAGCGCTGCAGGAACGCATCACAACCACAACCAAGGGCTCGATCACCTCGGTGCAGGCCATTTACGTGCCGGCCGACGATTTGACCGATCCTGCGCCGGCGACTTCGTTCGCGCATTTGGACGCGACCACCGTGCTGTCGCGCGACATCGCCGCCAAGGGCATCTACCCGGCGGTCGATCCGCTCGACTCGACCTCGCGCATGCTGTCGCCGCTGATCGTCGGCGAAGAGCACTATCAAGTGGCGCGTCAGGTGCAGCAGGTGTTGCAGCGCTACAAGGCACTGCAGGACATCATCGCCATTCTCGGCATGGATGAACTGTCGGAAGAAGATAAGCTCGCCGTGTCGCGTGCCCGCAAGATCGAGCGCTTCCTGTCGCAGC
>JAQSCR010000325.1 GCA_029945495.1 Pseudolabrys sp.
ACTGACCTTTTCAGGCTCCCTCTTGCGTTAGGGGCACCTATCCACCGCTGCGGGGTTTCCGTGTGCGTGGCGAGGAAGTCTCCTCGTTCCGACCTTTCGGACCGAAACGTCTCGACCCCTTTGGCCGCGCGCACTTCCGCCCCAGTGATGCGCGGCTGGCGCATCGGGACCAAGCGGCTTGGACCGCCGATGGGTTTGTTGCGCCGAATCTCCGACACCCCCACCGGCCACCGCTCCCCGCCCCAGCATCTGACGACGCTGATCAAACGCCCCTCGTTAAGTTGGGACGGGATGGCGGCTATATAATCCTATAAAAGGACTAAAGTCAATAGGCGGAGAGGAATAATTTCGTGGTTTTTTGACCCATATAACTATATGGTATAATCGCCATACGATGGCCATTGAGCGCCGGCTACTGGCGAAAAGGAAAGACGATCTATGAGCAGCAGAACCGTTAAATACACCGCCGGCGAAATCGGCCGTGTCCGCGTGGTGGCGGACTTTCTGCCGGCGCCGGACGCGCTGGTGGCGCGCGAGGAGAACGTGAAGGTGACACTCGAACTGTCGCAGCGTCGATTTCTTCAAGCGCGCCGCCAAGGCGCGGCGCGTGCCCTATCAGCGCATGATCCGCGCGCTGGTCGATGCCTATGCGGAGAAGCAGAAGGGGGAGTGAGACGCCCGCAATGTGTTCTCTTTTGATCCATAACAAAAGTGGGCCGACCAATCGGGTCATTGTCGCGCAATGGAACAGTCTGGGATTGTGGCCGGCTCACCGAAATTATGCCGTATTTGTTGGCTTTCGTAGGATTTCGAAAGCTGCCTTAATTTGCAACGGGATCGTAAAGCTGCCGCAGTTTCTGGATGTCGGCTAACGACCATATGGATCGACTCTGCTCTGACAAAGGCGCAAGCTGCATTGACGGGCTCAGCCGCGGCTTCTGGGCATCCAAGCCCATTTAATGAAAATTCGCGCTGTATTGGCTTCGCTCGAAATCGAGGCGGAAAGTCCTGAATGTCGATTTCTACTGTGCCGGAACATGCCCCATACGCGTCTGTTCCAGATGCAGCTGCGCTCGCGCACGCCATCGTCGATACTGTTCGCGACCCTCTTTTGGTGCTCGACCACGACCTGCGCATCGTTGCCGCGAGCCGGGCCTTCTTTCAGACCTTCCATCTCGTCGATCAAGACGTTCGCGGCCGCATGATTTATGAAATTGACGAAGGTCAATGGAATATCCCCGAGCTTCGCACGATCCTGGAAAAGATCGCCAAGGATCATGCGACGGTCGAGGGATACGAAGTCAATCGTGACTTCCCTCGCATTGGGCGGCGCATCATGCTCCTGAACGCCCGCAAGGTGTTCTATGAGAAAGGCAGCCACACCACCACGCTGCTGGCCTTCGAAGACGTCACGCACCGGCGTGGCATTGAGGAGAAGGTGCAGGAGCTGTTGCGTGAAAAGGACATGTTGTTGCGAGAAATCCAGCACCGTGTCGCCAACAGTCTTCAAATCATCGCCAGCATCCTTCTCATCAAGGCGCGCACCGTCCAGTCGGAGGAAACTCGATTGCAATTGGAGGATGCGCATCAGCGCGTTCTGTCGGTTGCCGCCGTTCAACAGCACCTGGACGTCGCCGGCCGCGGCGGGTCCATCGAGATTGGCAATTATCTTACGAGGCTATGCGAAACACTGGCGCAGTCGATGATCGGCGGCAGCCGGCCAATCTCGCTGAAGGTCGAGGCCGATCCCGGCACGGTCGAATCCCATCAGGCCGTGAGCATCGGGCTGATCGTGACCGAATTGGTGATGAATTCATTGAAGCACGCATTCCCGGGAGAAAAGAGGGGTCAGGCCATCGTCGTTTCCTACAAGGTCGCGGAAGGCGATTGGAAATTGACGATTTCCGATAATGGGATCGGCAATCCGGATTCGAACGCACCTCAGAAGAAAGGCGGGCTCGGCGCCAGCCTTGTCCAGTCGCTCGCGAAGCAGCTCGATGCCCAGGTGGATGTCGTGAGCGATGCCAACGGCAGGGTGGTGTCGATTACGCACGCGACATTCAAATCGAAGCCGAGCGAGGCGGCCTGAGCCAGGCCTGCCACCGACCGTAGCGGACGCCCCCACTAAAAAAACCCCGGAGCGGGCATCGCCCCGGGGTTTCAAGTTGGGAGGAGTTGAGCCTACGGGCTCCGTTCAAGATGACGCGGACGCAACGGGGGGAAGGGCAAAACCTCGTCGCACGCCGGCGCTGCTCAAAATAAAAGGGC
>JAQSCR010000326.1 GCA_029945495.1 Pseudolabrys sp.
AGGAAGCTGACCGAAAGCGAACTTGAACTCTTGAATCAGACGACCGGAGGGTCCAGAGAATTGGTGGAACCGCCGTCGATCGGTTCGGCAGGCAGTCCGGAATCACCTGAGACTGAGGCGGCGCCAAGCTCTTAGCCAAAAAGATGACTCGATTGAGAGCTTGAGTGCTGCGGCCGCCTTGTCCCATCATCACGATTCGAGCGCGAAGGGGCAAAAGCTAAGTTGCTGAGTCAAGCTTCGCGCGGTCAAGAGCGGAGGCGACCGCATCGAGATCGTCATCGAAGAGGTCGGCGTACGTATCCAAAGTCATCGCAGCTGACGCATGACCGAGCATCCGCTGAACTGCCTTGACGTTCGCTCCTGCGGAGATCGCGAGTGAGGCTGCGGTGTGACGTAGATCGTGCAGAGTCACAGCCGGCGGAAAGGTCGGATCAGACTCCGATGCGCGCCTTCTCGCACCCGCAAACCATCCGTCTCCTTGGGTAGGCGTAGGAAGGTAAACGGCACCGGCGCCGAACACGAGGGCATCGTGCTGCTTGCCCTCCTGCGCCGACGCGAGCGGTCCGACCAGGAAGGCAGGGAAGGGCACGCTTCGCGCCTCGTGGCTCTTCGGAGTTCCTGGCACGATCCGACCGCGCACATTCACGGCGTTCGCCTGGACGAGCACTCGCTTCCGCGCCATGTCGACACTTCGGATTCGAAGTCCGACGGCTTCGCCCCAACGAAGTCCGGTGTATGCAAGGAAGAGCACAAGGGTCCCGTTGCCTCTGGACTCGTCCGCGAGTAGCTGGACTTGCGCGTGGCTGAGGTAGTGCCGCTCCTTGCCGCGCTTTCGCGGCAGGTTTACACCACGGGCAGGGTTGAGTGGCAGGCGACGGTCCTTGACCGCAACGTCGATAATCCCGGCCAAGATGCCGAAGGCCCGGATGACCACTGTGGCGCTCTTGCGCGCGGACAGTTCGCTCACCCACACCTGTACTTCGCTGTGCCGGATCTCACCAAGTACCCGGCGACCCCAAGTCGGCCGAACATGTACACGCCACGCGATTTCGAGGACGCTGTATGAGCTGGGCTTCAGATGGGACTGGGCTGCGAGCCAAGCGATGCCGAGCTCGTCTATCGATATCCGCGACGCGGTCGCATCGATGAACTCGCCAGTAGCCTTGCGGACCTCCGTTGACGCGAGGAACAGCTCTGCATCGCGCTTCGTCTGAAAGCCGCGCTTGTCGGTCTGCGAATGATCCGGCTTTCGGTACCGCACCCGGTAGCGTTTCCCCGCCGCGGTGGCATACGAGCTGATCGATCCCACAGGTGCTCCTGACTGGCTATTGGTCGCTGGCGGTACCGCTCGACGGGCGCTAGATCTTCCAGCCCGCCGATTTCAGATACACCGCGAGCCTGGCAGCTTCGCGGCTCGCATCGGCCAAGCGCGATTCGGTGCTCCTGAACAAGGGGCTTTCAGGATCGGCTGAACCCCTGGTCGCGCGCTCTAGCTCGAGCATGGTCTCGAGTCGAGAAGTCTCGCGAGTTAGGGATGACCACTCGCGGAGCGCGTGCAGTTCAGAAGTCGCATTCCGCTCATCGAGCGACTCGGGCTGATATCGACCGTCGGGCGCCGACGCCAACCACGCGTCAAACTCAATAGCCGTCATGCCCGCAAATGCGTCGCTCAAGTTCGGCAGGTCCAATGGACGATCCGGCTCCCCGAGCGGAGCGAGTAGATAGCTCAGAGGAACGCGCAGCGCCATCGCAATATTCAGAAGCTGGCTTACGTCGAGCACGACCTTTCGACCGGCTTCGATGTTCTCGATGATCGCCTCAGTGAGGTTGCCGCCGACGATCGCGTCGGCGAGCTCTCGCGCGGTACGAAGGCCACGAGCTCTGCGGGCGGCCCGGATTCGGGCGCCCAGACTCAACTCAGATCGGAAATCCGTCATTTCAATAGATTAGCGCGACCTGGGTTGTGAATTCGACAACTTCAGTCTAGCTTCATAACGACAACGCGATTCTAGTTGTGTTGTGAAATCGACGGGAGAGTCATGACCGAGGAATTCATCAAGCCGACAACCGTGAGGGAGATGACTGGGCTGTCGATCGCGGCGCTCGCTCAGCTGCGCTATCACGGTCGAGGTCCGTGCTTCTACAAGCCGACGCCTAAGACGGTGCTCTACCAGCGCTCGGAGGTTCTCGCATGGATCGAAGCCAGCGTGCAGACTCGAACCGGATACGCGGCAATCGCATGATCCGGAACGGGACTGTT
>JAQSCR010000327.1:0-1769 GCA_029945495.1 Pseudolabrys sp.
CGGCCGTACATGCCGAGCGGCTCGAGCAGGATGACGAGGACGAGGATCACGCCGAAGATGCCGGCCTCGACGCCCGGCTTCTTCAGGAAATTGCCGATGGCATCGCCGAACCAGCCGATCGCCGCCACGCCGGTGGCCGCCGAGAAGCTGTGGAAGCTGTCGGGGATCGAATCGCGCAGGATGGCGATGACCGGCGGCAGGAGGGCCACGAAGATTGCGCCGAACACCGCGCCATGCAGCGAACCCAGGCCGCCGACGATGACCAGCAGCAGCAACTGGATGGACAGGAGGATGGTGAAGATGTCGGGGGCAAGAAAGGCGATCTTGTGCGCGAACAGGACGCCGGCCAGTCCCATCAGGCCAGCCGAGTAGGCGAAGGCGATGGACTTGTAGATCGCCAGGTTGACGCCCATCGATTGCGCGGCGATCTCGCTGTCGCGGATGGCGATCCAGGCGCGCCCGGTCGGCGCGCGCAGCAGATTGCGCGTCAGCCACAGCGCCAGCACCAGGAAGAACAGGCAAAGATAGTAGAAGGAGGTTTCGCCCGCGAACGAAACGCCGAAGATCTGCGCCTTCGGGACCGCCATTCCGGACAGACCGTGCGTCACCGATTCCCAGCGGCTGAAGACCTCCTGGATGATCACCGAAAAAGCCAGGGTGGCGATGGCGAGGTAGATGCCGGTCATGCGCAGCGCCGGCAGCCCGACCACGAGCCCGCAGGCCGTGGTCAGCGTGACGGCCATCGCCGCGGAGAACACCCAGGGCACACCATGCTCGATGAAGAAGGCGTGTGCATAGGCACCGATGCCGAGGAAGGCCGCATGGCCGAGCGACACCAGTCCGGTATAGCCGACCAGAACCATGAGAGAGACGCCGGTGATGGCGTAGATGAAGACCCAGGCCGTCTCGCCGACATAGTAGGCGGGGAGCACGGCCGGCAGCAGCAGCACCAACCCGGCAAGCAGCACGTACCACGAAGCGTCGATGCGGTCGCGGAACAGCCGGGTGTCCTGCTCGTACGACGTCTTGAAGGGGAACCGCATGCGTCGCGCCTTTACACTTTTTTCCGGCCCGGCGTTCCGAACAGGCCCTGCGGCCGCACGACCAGCATGATCAGCAGCACGATATAAGGCGCCGTGTCCTTGAAGCCGTCGGGCAGGGTAGCGCCGGCGTAGAGTTCGATCAGGCCGATCACGATACCCCCGACCAGCGCGCCCGGGATCGAGCCGAAACCGCCCAGCACCGCGGCGGCGAAGGCCTTCAGCGCGACCGCCAGACCCATGTTGATGTCGATCAGCGTCACCGGTGCGAGCAACACGCCCGCGGCTGTCGCCACGCCGGCCGAAATCGCCCAGATCATCGAGAAGATCCGCTTGACCGGGATTCCCATGTAGTAGGCGGCGAGCTGATTCTGCGAGGTCGCCTGCATGGCGACGCCGATGCGCGTATGATTGAAGAAGCCGTAGAGCACGCTGCACAGGATCAGCGTGCCGACGATGATCGACAGGTACTGATGGCTGATCGTGACGCCGGCGATCCTGGTCACGCCGCCGAACGGCGTCGGCAGGGTATAGATCTCCGAGCCCCAGGTGACGCTGGCGAAGGTGCGGAAGACGGCACCGAGGCCGATCGTCAGCATGACGACGGCGAACTGCGGTTGGCCGATCACGCGGCGCAGCACGACCGAATCGAGCAGAAATCCGAACACCGCCATGATCGCGATGGCGAGGGCAGCGCCGGCCCAATAGTTCATGCCCATGCCGGCAATC
>JAQSCR010000327.1:1779-2255 GCA_029945495.1 Pseudolabrys sp.
GCGAACTGCGGTTGACCGATCACCCGGCGCAGCAGGACCGCGTCGAGGAGTGCGCCGAACGCGGCGACCGCCAGCACGGCGATAAGGAAGCTCAACCAGTAATCGAGGCCCCACCACACGACGGCCATGTAGCAGACGAAGGCGCCCAGCATCAGCAGGTCGCCCTGGGCGAAGTTGACCAGTTCGGTCGCCTTGTAGATCAGCACGAAGCCGAGTGCGACCAGGCCGTAAATACAACCGACCGCGAGCCCATTCAGGGTGAGTTGTAGAAAAATATCCAGTTTCCGTCCCCGCGATCCCGTCGAGCAGTCTGATGCCGCCTCTAACCACGCCAATATGAAGGCCGTGCGCGGTCTGTCAACGCGCTATCCCCCGATCCGCCAAAGTGTGAGAACCTGTCGGGACGGAGGCGTTCGATGGTTTCTGCGAATCTTGAAAATCCGGTCTGGCCTGCCGCGGCAGCGCCAAGCCCGTTC
>JAQSCR010000328.1:0-1217 GCA_029945495.1 Pseudolabrys sp.
CCGAATTGCGCGAGCGGGTCTGGGGCACCCTGATGCGCGAGGCGCGCGAAGCCGAGTTCGTTCTCGAACGCTGACCTAATAAACCGAACAAGAAGCCGAAAAACACCAACGGAGGATTTTCTAATGTTCCGCAGAACTCTTTTAGCGACCGCCGGCGCCGCCGTGCTGGCCACCGCGTTCTCAAGCGCCGCTTTGGCGCAGGCCCCGAAGGTCACGATTGCCATCCCCGGCATTCCGCCGGTGTTTTCGGTGACGCTGATGTATGTCGCCGAGAAGCAGGGTTTCTTCAAGAAATATGGCGCCAATGCCGAAATCCGCCCGTTCGATAACGGCACCGCCGCCGCGCGCGCGGTAGTGGCCGGCGATGTCGACATGGCGTGGTCGCCGACGCCGCCGGTGATCAACCAGGTTTCCAATGCCGACGTACCGCTGGTGGCGATCTACGGCATGCCGAACCCGGACTGGGTGGTCGGCACCACCGAAACCGGCAAGACCTGCAAGGATCTCTCCGGCCAGGATGTCGGAGTCGATTCGGTCGGCGGCGCGCGCTCGGTGGCGCTGCGTTCGATGCTCACCGCGTGCCCCGGCGTGAAGATCGAGGACACCAAGCAGGTCGCGCTCGGCTCCGGCGGCGGCCCGGCGATGATCGCCGGCCGGCTGAAATATTCTGTGCTGCATCTCGACGACCTCGCCGCCATCCAGGCGCAGGGCCTCAAGCTGAACATCCTGATGGCGATGAAGAACACCAACCCGACCAGCCACTATCTGGTGCTGGTCGCGCGCAAGGATAATCTCGCCGCCAAGCGCGACGCCATCGTGCGCACGCTGGCCGCCACGATCGAAGCCGCGCGCTTCATGCAGGACCCGAAGAACGCCGACGCGGTAGCCGACGCCGCCACCGTCACCGGCCAGACCAAGGAAGTCTCCAAGGCCGCGCTCAAGGAATTCCTCGCCATCGATTTCTGGGCGGCGAAGGACGACGGCCTGGATAAGAAAAAGATCGAAGCCGTCACCGCGCTGATGAAGAAGATCGGCGGCATCAAGCCGGACAAGGAGCCGGTGAGCTACGACAAGTTCGTCGACGGCAGCGTCTGGAAAGATGCCAACGCGATGGTGAAGTAGGTTCTTCACCTCTCCCATAGGGAGAGGTCGACCGCCGAAGCTTTGGCGAAGGCGGGCGGGTGAGGGGTTTCGAAATATTGATAGGCCCTTGGGGG
>JAQSCR010000328.1:1272-2248 GCA_029945495.1 Pseudolabrys sp.
CCCCCAGGGGAGAGGGAGCCCTGCTGAATTCGACGGTCCTTTGAATTCAATCTCGTAAAGCGAAAAGAAAATACTAGTGCTCAACACCGCTATCCGCCGCCATGCCCCGTTCTGGCTCAGCATCGCCGCCGGCATCGCCATCTGGGAGATCGCCGGGCGCATGACCAGCCAGGCGTTCATGGTGCCGTTCTCCACCACCATCGCGCAGCTCTGGCAGCTGGTGTTCAGCCGCGAGTTCATCGTCCAGTTCATCGATTCGTCCGAGCTGTTCCTCACCGGGTTCATTCTCGCGCTGGCCGTCGGCATGCCGCTCGGCATGCTGTTGGCGCGGGTGCGCGTGCTGCGCGTCGGGCTCGAACCCTACATCATGATTTTGTACGCCACGCCGATGGTGGCGCTGATCCCGTTCATCCTGTCGATGATGGGTTTCGGCTTCGCGCCGAAGGTGCTGGTGGTGTTCCTGTTCGCGGTTTTCCCGGTGATCTACAACACGGTCGAGGGCGCGCGCAGCATCAAGCCGGAACTGGTCGAGGTCGCGCATTCATTCCGTTCGACCGAATGGGCGCTGTGGCGCGACGTGATGGTGCCCTACACGTTGCCTTACGCGATGACCGGCGTGCGCCAGGCGATCGGCCGCGCGCTGGTCGGCATGATCGCCGCCGAATTCTTTCTGAGCTCGACCGGGCTCGGCCAACTGATCATGACCGCCTCGCAGAATTTCGACACCGCCGGCGTGTTCGCCTCGGTGCTGGTGATCGCGCTGATCGGCGTCGGTCTGATGCGGCTGGGCTTGGCCATTGAGCGCCACTTCGCGCGCTGGAGGCAGTAGTCCAGTGACTACCACCTCCACCACCTCCGCTATCGCCGCTCCCGTCGCCGCCAAAGCGCCCGCCGCGCCGCGCCTGCCCGGCACGTTCTGGCCGCGCTTTATCGTCGGCGTCGTCATCCTGCTGGCATGGGAGTTCGTCGTGCGCGC
>JAQSCR010000329.1 GCA_029945495.1 Pseudolabrys sp.
AACTTGCCGACCACGCCGCGCGCGCGCAGCATCTGCGTGACGGTCAGCACGAGATCGGTGGCAGTGAGACCTTCCTTCATCTTGCCGGTGAGCTTGAAGCCGATCACTTCGGGCAGCGTCATCGACAAAGGCTGGCCGAGCATCGCGGCTTCCGCCTCGATGCCGCCGACGCCCCAACCGAGCACCGACAGGCCGTTGACCATCGTCGTGTGCGAATCGGTGCCGACCAGCGTGTCGGGATAGGCGACTTCCATCGTCACCGCCTTGCCGTCGATCGTGACCTTGTCCTTCTTGGTCCACACCACGCGCGACAGGTATTCGAGATTGACCTGATGGCAGATGCCGGTGCCGGGGGGCACGACGCGGAAATTATCGAACGAGCGCTGCGCCCATTTCAGGAACTGGTAGCGCTCCTGGTTCTGGCGGTATTCCTCATCGACGTTTTTCTTGAACGCCTGGTTGTTGCCGAAGAACGTCACCGCCACCGAGTGGTCGATGACCAGATCGACCGGCACCAGCGGGTTGATCTTCTTCGGGTCGCCGCCGAGTGCCACCATCGCGTCGCGCATGGCGGCGAGATCGACCACCGCCGGCACGCCGGTAAAGTCCTGCATCAGCACGCGCGCCGGTCGGAAAGCGAATTCATGTTGCGACGATTTGGTCTTGAGCCATTCGGCGACCGCCTTGATATCTTCCTTGGTGACCGTGCGCCCGTCTTCGTTGCGCAGCAGGTTTTCCAGGAGCACCTTCATTGAGAACGGCAGGCGGGAAATGCCTTTCAGGCCATTCTTCTCGGCAACGGGAAGGCTGTAATAGGCGTAAGCTTTGCCACCAACCTTGAGGGTCTTGCAGCATTTGAAGCTATCGAGGGAGGTCATGATTGTGTTTCCATTCCCGGCGGGGGGACGACGATTCTGGCTGGAACGCCCTGAGTGCTAAACCATTGGACTGAAAGAGATATTAATCCAGCTTTGGCTCGACCGCGCATTTTTTGCGATGGCGCGAAGCCGCATCGGCTGGCTTATAAGGTCTTTTCACGCCAGACGCCATAATGACTGGGATCATTCCAGAGTAGGAAGGCCGCAATTTTGATCAGGCTGTTGTTCCGAATCGTCATAAGCGACCGCACGCGCCAGCGTGGGGCCGAACGATGACAAGCGGTCGGGCGCAGCTCGTCTGCGACAGCCTGGTCTGCGAGCGCGGCGGACGGCAGGTTCTTGCCGGCGTCAGCTTCACGGTATCGGCGGGCGAGGCCATGATCGTCACCGGGCGCAATGGCGCCGGCAAATCGACCTTGCTGCGGGTCATCGCCGGCTTGTTGCGCATTGCCAGTGGACGAATCGCGATGTCCGGCGGCGAGGACGACGCCACGCTGGCCGAACAATCGCATTACCTCGGCCATCTCGACGCGGTGAAGCCGTCGCTTTCGGTTGGCGAAAATCTGCAATTCTGGACCGCGTATCTGGGCGCGCCACATGGCGCGCCGATTCTGCCGGCGCTTGAGGCGGTCGACCTCGCCCAGCTTGCCGATCTACCGGCCGCCTATTTGTCGGCCGGACAACGGCGGCGCCTGTCGATCGCCCGGCTGGTCGCGGTGCCGCGGTCGATCTGGCTTTTGGATGAGCCGACCTCCGCACTCGATACCCCGTCGCAGGACCGCCTGACCGGCCTGATGCGCGCGCATCTTTCGACCGGCGGCCTGATCGTCGCCGCAGCGCATGGCCCGATCGGCCTCGACAGCGCGCGCGAACTGCGGCTCGGCCCGCCAGCGGAGACGCTGTCATGAAGCCATTTTTCGCGCTTTTAACCCGCGATATGCGGCTTGCCGTGCGGGTCGGCGGCGGCGCGCTGATGGGCGCGCTGTTCTACTTCATCATGGTGGCGATGATGCCGTTCGCCATCGGCCCCGACCTCAATCTGCTGGCGCGAATAGGCCCAGCCATCCTGTGGCTGGGCGCGCTGTTGGCCAGCCTGCTGGCGCTCGACCGGCTGTTTGCCACCGACCATGACGACGGCTCGCTCGATCTGCTGATGATGGGCGGCATGCCGCTCGAACTGGCGGTGGCCGCCAAGGCCATCGCCCATTGGCTGACCACCGCGCTGCCGCTGATCGTCATCACGCCGGTGCTCGGTCTCATGCTCAATGTCGAAATGTCGGCGATGGGCTGGGTGGCGCTGACGCTGCTGGCCGGCACGCCGGCTTTGACGTTTATCGGCCTGATCGGCGCGGCGCTGGCGGTGGCGCT
>JAQSCR010000330.1:0-2300 GCA_029945495.1 Pseudolabrys sp.
CAATGTCATGAATGTGCTGACATAGGCGATCAATTGCGAAAACGACTTGATCATGTTCGCAGTCGTATCGTCCTGGGTAATCTCGCCATTGACCTTGACCGTGAGATGCAGCGGCTCGGTCAGATCGATCTCGTCGGCGGTCACCAGCCACGGGCCGATGCTGCCGGTGGCGTCCCAGTTCTTGCCCTGTGTGACGTTGAACTTGCCGTGGCGAATCCAGTCGCGGATGGTTCCTTCGTTGCACAAGGTCACGCCGGCGACGTGACCGAGCGCATCGGCCTCCGCAATGCGGCGGCCGGGCCGGCCGATCACCAGCGCGATCTCGCCTTCGTAATCGAGCTGTTCGGACTCGCGCGGGCGCAGGATCGGCGCCAGATGCGGGCTGAGCGAACCGGGTGCGCGGTAGAACATGCTGGGATATTGCGGCACTTCCTGATCGCCGTAATCGGCGTTACGGTTGCCGTAATTGATGCCGATGCACAGAATTTTTTCGGGCGCCAGCACCGGCGCCAGCCATTCCACTTCCGCCGCCGGAAAATCGGCGCGCACGCCGCGCAAAGCCGCGCGCGCAACGTCGAGGCCGCCGTCGCGCAACAGATCGAGCACGCTGTTGAAGCGCGGCGCCAGCCGGGTCTTGAGATCGACCACGCCCAAGCCTGCGCCTAAGTTTGCGCCGTCACCGACCACGGCGCCGAAGCTGTCCCGTCCGCGCACTTTATAACTGGCGAGTTTCATCGACCATCCAGACTTTGACTATTCCACCCCCTAACGCGAAGCGGCATGGAATCCCCGGCGGTTCGGCGCTATGCTGACGGCCGACCGCGCCCGCAGCATGTATTCCGGGGCCGCAAGGGCGTCAATGTTGAGGAAGGCTTTGGCTGGGAAGATCATGCCCCATATAATTGCAGAATATTCCGCAAACCTCGAAGATGCCCTTGACGTTGCCGCTTTAGTCGCGGACCTGCATCAGGCGGCCATCGACTCCCAGGTGGCGGAACTCGTCGGCATTCGCAGCCGTGCCGTACGCCGCGACCATTTCCGCGTCGCCGACGGCAACCCGGCCAACGGCTTTGTGCATATCACCGCGCGGCTGCGGCGCGGCCGTCCCGAGGCGGTGCGCAAGGCGCTCGGCGCGGCGCTGCTCGCCGCCGCCGACAAGCGGCTGACCAATGTCTATCCCACGCACCCGATCGGCCTGACCGTCGAGGTGCATGAGATCGATCCCGACATGACGTTCCGCCGCAACACGTTACGCGAGCGCGCCAAAGCCGAGCCGGCCGGCGCGGCATGAACGCATAAACCTTTCGTCGCCATCCGCATACCGCATTCAAATGCGCCATCGATTGTAGCAAGGTCCCACTTCAGCAAGGTAACAATGAAATCCATCTTTATCGACTGCAACGATCAGCTCGACCAGGTCTGGGCCAAGGTCATCCGGCCGGACGATCCGAAGATCGACGTCAACACCGCGCCGTTCAAGCGCGAAGAGCTGCCGCTGGTGCTGGCCGGCTACGAGATCGCACTCGACGATCATTCCTACATGCCGACCGAACTAGTCGAGCGCTGCAAGTCGCTCAAGCACATCGTATTCCTCGGCACCGGCGCCGCGAGCTACATGAATATCGACGAGTTGAAGGCGCGCGGCATCACCGTGCACACCATCAAGGGCTATGGCGACATCGCCGTGGCTGAACACACGATGGCGCTGATGCTCGCCGCCGGGCGCAGCGTCGCGCGCATGGACCGCGAAGTGCGTTCGGGCATCTGGTCGCCGGCCGAAGGTTTCCAGTTTTACGGCAAGACGCTCGGCCTGATCGGGCTTGGTGGCATCGGCGGCGAAGTGGCGCGCATGGCACAAGGTTTAGGCATGAAGGTGATCGCCTATAACCGCACGCCGCGCACCGACGCGCCCGTGCCGCTGGTCGATCTCGACACGCTGCTGACGCAGGCCGATGTCGTGTCACTGCATCTCACGCTCGGTGACGAAACGCGCGGCTTCCTGTCGCCCGAGCGCATTGCCCGCATTAAGTCCGGCGTCATTCTGGTCAACACCGCGCGCGGCGCGCTGGTCGACGAGGCGGCGCTGATCGCCGCGCTCAAGAGCGGCCAGATCCGCCACGCCGGCCTCGACGTGTTCCACGCCGAGCCGCTGAAGGCCGACAATGCGCTGGCGCAATTGCCGAACGTGACGTTGACCTCGCACGCGGCGTTCCGCACGCAGGAGGCATCCGAAACGCTGCTGCGACGATCGATCGATATCGTGAAGAAGATCGTGGGGTAGTCTCTCTTCTCCCCTCCCC
>JAQSCR010000330.1:2310-11665 GCA_029945495.1 Pseudolabrys sp.
GGGGTGGGGTCGGGGGTGGGGGCGCTTAGCTGCGCAAACAACCAACACCCCCCACCCCGACAAGCATCGCTGACGCGACGCTTGTCGACACTCCCCGCCGCTTCGCGGGGGGAGGGAAAGAAAATCAATAATACCCCGGCGTGCCGCCGCCATCGACGACGATGGCGGTGCCCTGGAGATGGCGCGCCTTCGGGCTCGCCAGATACAGCGCCAGTTCGGCGATGTCTTCCGGCTGGCCGATGCGGCGCAGGCCGCTCTTGCTCACCGCCTCGGCGCGTACCTGCTCGATCGTCTTGTCCTGCGCCTTGGCGTATTGCGCGTATAGTTGCTCGACACGGTCGGTCTGCGTCGAGCCGGGATGGATGACATTGATGTTGATGTCGTCTTTGTTGCCCAGCGCGGTGAGGCCCTTGGAAAAATTGGCGAAGGCGGCGTTGACCGCGCCGCCGACCAGAAATTCCGGCCCCGGCGTGCGCGCGGCGGCGCCGATGATATTGACGATGCTGCCATGGGCGTCCTTCAGCAGCGGCCAGAACTGCCGCGTCAGCCGCACCGCGCCGAAGAATTTCAATGCGAAGCCGTCGGTCCATTCGGCGTCGGGCTGATCGGAAAACTTGCCGCCCTTGGTGGCGCCGGCATTGTTGACCAGCACGTCGCAACGGTTGAAGCATTGTTTCACCTGATCGAAGACCTGCTGGCAGCCATCGAGCGTGCGCAGATCGCCGGCAATGGTCATCGGCGCCAGACCGCCGGTAGCGGCGATGGCCTTGGCCGCGTCGGTGAGATTGGCGGCGTTGGCGGCCGCCAGCACCGTCTGCGCGCCCTCGCGCGCGAAGGCCAGTGCGATTGCCCGGCCGATGCCGCGGCTGCCGCCGCTGACGACCACGACTTTTCCGGCGAATTCCTTCGGCATGCGTGTTCTCCCCATTCTTTGCACGGGTTATACGCGGCCTGTCGCGCGCCCGCCACACATTGACCTGACCGCTTTCCCGGTCACAATGCAAAAAACGCGAGGGGGAAACGTGAAGCCGGCGCCATTTGCATACAAGAAGGTCCGCGCGCTCGACGAGGCGATCGCGCTGATGGGCGAGAACCTAGATGCCCGCCTGCTCGCCGGCGGGCAGAGCCTGATGGCGACGCTCAACATGCGGCTGTCGGCGCCCAATCTGCTGATCGACATCAACGGCATCGGCGGGCTCGACGGGATTGCCCGCAACGGCGATACAATCGAGATCGGCGCGCTGACGCGCCATGTCCAGGCCGAACGCTCGGACACGATCGCCCGCTATGCGCCGCTGATCGCGCGCGCCATGCCTTTCATCGGCCACGCCGCCATCCGCAACCGTGGCACTTTGGGCGGCTCGATCGCCTTCGCCGATCCGGCGGCGGAATTGCCGGCCTGCCTGCTGGCGCTCGATGGCGAAGTGACGGCGCAAGGCCCGAAGGGCAAGCGCAGCATCCGGACGAGCGACTATTTCAAGGGCCTTTACGAGACCGCGCTCGGCCCGCAAGAGATTTTGACCGCCATTCGCCTGCCGGCCGCCGATGGCAACACCCGCACCGGTTTTGCCGAACTGGCGCGGCGGCATGGCGACTACGCCATTGTCGGGCTCGCGGCCAGCGCCCGCGCCGACGGCAAGGGGCTGAAAGATGTGCGGCTCGCCTATTTCGGCGTCGGCAATACGCCGCTGCGCGCAACGAAATCGGAAGCGGCGCTGGCCGGCGGCGATGTCGATGCCGCCGTCGCCGCGCTCGATCTCGATCCGCACGACGACATCCAGGCCAGTGCAGCGGTGAAGAAGCATCTCGCCGGCGTGCTGCTGCGGCGCGTCGCCGCGCAATTGATGGAGCGGCAGCCATGAGCATGGATATGGACATCACCCTCACCGTCAATGGCGAAGCCGTTTCCGAGCGCGTCGAAGCGCGCAAGACGCTAGTCGACTTTGTCCGCGAGGACCTCGGCCTCACCGGCAGCCATGTCGGCTGCGAGCACGGCGTCTGCGGCGCCTGCACCATGCGCGTCGACGGCGTCATCGTGCGCGGCTGCCTGATGCTGGCGGTGCAATGCGATGGCGCCGTGGTGGAAACCATCGAGGGCCTGTCCGATAGCGGCGAAGTCGCCGACCTGCAGGCGGCGTTCGAGCAACGCAACGCCTTGCAGTGCGGCTACTGCACGCCCGGCATGCTGACCGCGGCGCAGGAACTTTTGCAGCAGGCACAAGCCAATAATGCCGTGCCAAGCCGCGAGGAGATCCGCGAGCACATTTCCGGCAATTACTGCCGCTGCACCGGCTATCACGCCATCGTCGACGCGGTGGAATCGGTGGCCCAAGAACGCTCGAAGGCGCGCGCGGGGGCGCAATCATGAAAATCACGCCCGACTCGCCCCCCGTCCTCTCCGCGCTCGACCGGCCGAATTCCTATATCGGCCGCGCGGTGCCACGGCCGAACCTGCACCGGCTGACGCAAGGCCGCGGCCAATACGTCAGCGACGTCACGCTGCCGCGCATGACGCATGTCGCCTTCCTGCGCTCGCCGCATGCGCATGCGCGCATCGTCTCGATCGCCACCGAAGCTGCCAAGAAAGCGCCCGGCGTCGTCGCCGTCGTCACCGGTGCGGAACTGGCCAAGGTGATGACGCCCTGGGTCGGCGTGCTGACCCATCTCAAGGGCATCAAGTCGGCGCCGCAATATCCGATCGCGGTCGACCGCGCCTGCTGGCAGGGCGAAGCAGTCTGTGCCGTGGTGGCGAAGACGCGCGCCCAGGCCGAGGATGCCTGCGAGCTGATCGACATTGTTTATGAGGAGCTGCCGGCGGTCACCGATCCGGAGACCGCGCTCGACGCCGCGACACCGGTGATCCACGAAAGCCTCGGCGACAATATCTGCTTCGAGCGCAAGCTCGATGTCGGCGAAGTCGACAAGGCCTTCGCCGCATCCGACGCGGTGGTGGAAGCCACCTTCGTCTGTGGCCGCCACACCGGCGTCACCACCGAGCCGCGCGCCATCATCGCCGACTGGAATGAAGGCGAGCAGCGCCTGACCGTCTATCAGGGCACGCAGGCGCCGCACATGATGCAGAACCTGTTCGCCAAGCATCTCGACCTGTCCGAATCGCAGGTGCGCGTGCTGACCAAGGATGTCGGCGGCTCGTTCGGCATCAAGGTGCACACCTATGCGGACGAGATGGCGACGGTGGCGCTCGCGCGGCTGCTCAAGCGGCCGGTCAAGTTCGTCGCCGACCGCATCGAAAGCTTCGTTACCGACATTCACGCCCGCGACCACCGCATCAAGGGCAAGATCGGCGTCACCAAAGACGGCGTCATCACCGCCTTCGAGATCGACGACTTGACCGGCATCGGCCCCTACTCGGTCTATCCGCGCACCTCGGGCATCGAGGCCAACCAGGTCGTCAACCTCACCGGCGGTCCGTACAACTGCCCGAATTACCGGGCGCAGACACGCGTCGTGTTCCAGAACAAGAACGTGATGTGCCAGTATCGCGCCGTCGGCCATCCGATCGCGGTCGCGGTCACCGAGGGCCTGGTCGAACTCGCCGCCGCCAAGATCGGCATGGACCCGCTGGAAATCCGCCGGCGCAATCTGTTCCCCGACGATGGCTATCCCGCGCAGACGGCGTCCGGCCTCAAGCTCGAGCAACTGTCGCATCACGAGGCGCTCGCCCACCTCGACACGATGATCAATTATGCCGGCTTACGCGCCGAGCAGAAGGCGCTGCGCGAGAAGCACATCTATCGCGGCATCGGCTTCGCCAGCTTCATCGAGGTGACCAATCCGTCGGCGGCCTTCTACGGCGTCGGCGGCGCCCGGATCACCTCGCAGGACGGCGCCACCGTCAAGCTCGACGCGCAGGGCTTGCTGACCATTCACTCCGGCGTGACCGAACAAGGCCAGGGCACCGAGGCGGTGCTGGCGCAATGCGTCGCCTCATCGTTCGGCATTTCGATGGATCGCGTGCGCGTCGTCACCGGCGACACCGACAACACGCCGTATGGCGGCGGCACCTGGGCCTCGCGCGCCGCCGGCATCGGCGGCGAAGCGGCGTGGCAGGCCGGCAAGGCCTTGCGCGGCAATGTGCTGGCCGTCGCCGGCGCGATGTTGCAGGCCAGACCCGAAGACCTCGACATCCGCGATGGCGTCGTTGTCGACAAAGCAACCGGCGCCGAACGCCTCGGCCTCGACGAACTGGCGCGCGTCGCCTATTTTCGCCCCGACACGCTGCCGCCCGGCTTCCAGGCCGAGCTGATGGCGACGCGTCATTACGTGCCGCGCGGCTGGCCGTTCGCTTTCACCAACGGCATTCAGGCGAGTTATCTCGAAGTCGACACCGACACCGGATTCGTCAAGCTGCTGCGGCACTGGTGCGTCGAAGACTGCGGCACCATCATCAATCCGCAGCTCGTGGACGAACAGATACGCGGCGGCGTGGTGCAGGGTATCGGCGCGGCGTTGTTCGAGCAGTGCCTTTATGACGAGCGCGGCCAGATGCTCAACGGCAACATGGCCGACTATCTGGTGCCGATGGCAGTGGAAATGCCGGACATCGATTGCGGCCATGTCGTCTCGCCGACCGCCGATTCGGAACTCGGCGCCAAGGGCGCTGGCGAGGCCGGCACCGCCGGCGCGCCGGCCTGCATCATGAACGCGATCAACGACGCGCTGCGCCCGCTCGGCGCCGCGCCGTTGACCGACATGCCTTTCACACCCGGAAAGATTCTCGCGGCGCTGGGCAAAATCTAGCGCCGCGCGGTGCCCACGCTTGAAGTCGCACCGTTGCCTGGCGCAATATCCGGCAACGATACTGCAATTTCGGAAGCGGGAAGGAAACGCGCCATGAACATCAAGGTCGGCAAAGAAGCCGTCGCCGAGGCCTCGAAGAAGCTGTCGAACTGGGGCCGCTGGGGCAAGGACGACCACGTCGGCACACTCAACCACGTCACGCCGGAAGACATCGTCAACGCCGCCAGGCTGATCCGCACCGGCAAGGTATTCGCGCTCGGCATGGCGCTCGACGCCAAGGGCCCGCAGAACGGCCTGTTCGGCGGCCGCTTCAATCCGATCCACCAGATGCTGGCGACCGGCACCGATGCCGCAGCCGGCCGGCAGGACTGGAACAATCTGCGCTATGCCGACGACACCATCATGCTTTGCGTTCAGGGTGCGACGCATTGGGACGCGCTCGGCCACATCTTCTACGAGGACAAGGCCTATAACGGCCACGACGCCAACCTGATCGACTCCAAAGGTCTCGGCGTGCTCGGCATCGAGCATTCGCGGGACAAGATGGTCGGCCGCGGCGTGTTGCTCGATATCGCGCGCTTCCGCGGCGTGCCGTGGCTCAAGGACGGCGAAGGCATTTCCAACGACGAACTCGATCGCTGCGCCAAGCAGCAGAACGTGCAAATCCGCAAGGGCGATTTCGTCATCGTCCGCACCGGCCAGATGGAACGCTGCTATGCCGAAGGCGAATGGGGCGGCTATGCCGGCGGCGACGCACCGGGCGTCAAGTTCGAGAACTGCTACTGGTGCCAGGACAAGCAGATCGCCGCGATCTGCACCGATACCTGGGGCGTCGAGGTGCGGCCGAATGAAACTACCGGTCCCGATCAGCCAAACCAGCCGTGGCACTGGGTCGTCATTCCGGCCATGGGCCTGTGCATGGGCGAGATGTTCGATCTCAAGGATCTGGCCAAGGACTGCGCCGAAGATAACGTCTACGAATTCTTTTTCTGCGGCCCGCCGCTGGTTATCACCGGCGGCACTGGCTCGCCGCTCAATCCCCAGGCGATCAAATGACCGAAGCCCGCTGCGAGCTCTGCACGCCGGACAGTGTGCTCATCGAGGACGCGCTCGCTTACGTCCGCTACGACAGCAACAGCCTGGCGCAGGGCCACATTCTGGTCGTACCGCGCCGTCACGTCGGCAACTTCTTCGACATGACGGCCGAAGAAAAGACAGCGGTCATGTCGCTCCTCGATCGCGCTCAAGAGATCGTCACCAGGCAGCACAGGCCGGACGGCTATAACATCGGCGTCAATGTCGGAGCCGCCGCTGGCCAGTCGCGGATGCACGTTCACGTCCACTTGATCCCACGCTATACAGGGGACGTCGCCGACCCACGCGGCGGCATCCGTTGCGTGCTCGCTCGGCGCGCGTCGCCATCGCATTGAACAACTCGGGCGCGTGGGCTGCTGAAACGTAAGGAGAAGACTATGCCCCGCCATCTCAAGCGCGGAATGGACGCCGGCGCGATCGAAGAAGCCGACGCCAAGGTGCGCCAGACTGTGGACAGCATTCTCGCCGAGGTGAAGGCGAAGGGCGATCAGGCGATCCGCGACCTGTCGAAGAAATTCGACAAGTGGGAGCCGAACGATTTCAAGCTGTCGCCGCAGGATATCGAGCGCGCCATCGCGCAGGTGCCCAAGCGCGATCTCGACGACATCAGATTTGCACAGGCGCAGGTGCGCAACTTCGCGCAGAAGCAGCGCGACAGCATGCACGACATCGAGGTCGAGACCCTGCCCGGCATCGTGCTCGGCCACAAACATATCCCGGTCAACGCCATCGGCTGCTACGTGCCGGGCGGGCGCTATCCGATGGTGGCCTCGGCGCATATGTCGATCGTCACCGCCAAGGTCGCCGGCGTGAAGCGCATCATCGCCTGCGCGCCGCCGTTCAAGGGCGGGCCGCATCCGGCCATCGTCGCCGCCATGCATTTCGGCGGCGCCGACGATATCTATGTGCTCGGCGGCGTGCAGGCCGTCGCCGCCATGGCGCTCGGCACCGAGACGATTGCCCCGGTCGACATGATCGTCGGCCCCGGCAACGCCTATGTGGCGGAAGCCAAGCGGCAGTTGTTCGGCCGCGTCGGTATCGACCTGCTCGCCGGCCCGACCGAGACCCTGATCATCGCCGATGAATCGGTCGACGGTGAAATCTGCGCCACCGATCTGCTGGGCCAGGCCGAGCACGGCCCAACCTCGCCGGCCGTGCTGATCACCAATTCCGAGAAGCTGGCGCGCGAGACGATAGCCGAAGTCGAACGCCTGCTGACCATCCTGCCGACCGCCGACGCCGCCTCGCAAGCATGGAAGGACTACGGCGAGGTGATCGTCTGCGACAGCTATGAGGAAATGGTCAGCGAGGCCGACCGCGTCGCCTCCGAGCATGTGCAGGTGATGACGCGCGATCCCGACTACTTTCTCGCCAACATGAAGAACTACGGTGCGCTGTTTTTAGGTCCCCGCACCAACGTCGCCTATGGCGACAAGGTGATCGGCACCAACCACACGCTGCCGACCAAGAAGAACGCGCGCTTCACCGGCGGGCTGTGGGTGGGCAAATTCCTCAAGACCTGCACCTACCAGAAGGTGCTGACCGACCAAGCCTCGGCCATGATCGGCGAAGTCTGTTCGCGGCTGTGCATGCTGGAGGGTTTCGTCGGGCACGCCGAGCAGGCCAATATCCGCGTGCGCCGGTACGGCGGCCGCAACGTGCCCTACGGCCAGGCGGCGGAGTGAGCGTGGAACTGACCGCCACCCCCTCTTTCCGCCTCGACGGCAAACGTGCGCTGGTCACCGGCGCCGGCCGCGGCATTGGGCTGGCCGCGGCGTCAGCACTGGCCGATGCCGGCGCGCATGTGACGTTGGCTGCGCGCACCGCCTCTGAAATCGAGGAAGCCGCCGCGGCGATCCGTGCGCGCGGGCAACAGGCGGAGCCGCTGACGCTCGACATCACCGATATCGAAGCCGTGCGAAAGGCGCGGGCCGAACGCGCGCCGTTTCAGGTGCTTGTCAACAACGCCGGAATGAACCGGCCGGCGCCGCTCATCGACGTCAAGATGGAAGACTTCGACGCCATCATGGGCCTCAACGTCCGCGCCGCGTTTTTCGTGGCGCAGACGGTGGCCAAGCGCATGATCGAGGCGAAGCTGCCCGGCTCGATCATCAACATCTCGTCGCAGATGGGCCATGTCGGCGCGGCGCGGCGGACGGTCTATTGCGCGTCGAAGCACGCAATGGAAGGCTTCACCAAAGCGATGGCGATAGAGCTGGCGCCGCACAACATCCGCGTCAATTCGCTGGGCCCGACGTTTCTGGAAACGCCGATGACCAGGCCGTTCTTCGAGAACAAGGCGTTCCGCGACGAAGTGCTCGGCAAGATCAAGCTCGGCCGCCTCGGCCAGCTCGAGGAACTGACCGGCGCCATCGTCTTCCTGGCGAGCGGCGCCTCGTCGCTGATGACCGGCTCGGCGCTGGTGCTCGACGGCGGCTGGACCGCGGAGTGAGCTTGTCCCGGGCGCAGCGCGGCATGCAATGACGCGTTGCAGACCCGGGACCGTCGCGCATTCGGTGATCGCTACGGCGCCGCATCTGCGGTGCACCACGCCGCTTCGCTCCGTACTGCGCTGCGGCCGGGGCACGGAAACTCAAAACAGCTTCTTCAATACCTGCGGATTGAGGCAACTCACCGGCGGCTTGCCGTCGATCAGTGCAATGGTGTTGTCCACCACCACATTGGCCATGCCTTCGCGCAATTCCAGGACGCCGCTGCCGAGATGCGGCGTCAGCACGACATTCGGCATCGCCACGAGGTCGGGCGACACTTGCGGCTCGTGCTCATAGACGTCGAGGCCGGCGCCGGCAATCTTCTTGTCCTTCAGCGCGCGCACCAGCGCCGCCTCGTCGATCACCGGCCCACGCGACGTATTGATGACGAACGCCGTCGGCTTCATCAATGCGAACTGGGCGTCGCTCATCAGATGGCGCGTTTGCGGCGACAATTGCGGATGCAGCGAGACAAAATCGGCCTGCCGCAGCACGTCCTCGAAACTGCCGTAGGTGGCGCCGAATGTCCGCTCGTCTTCCGCCGGCAACCGGCGCGGATCGGAATAGATGATCTTCATGCCGAAGCCGCCGCCACGGCGGCCGACGGCCTGGCCGATACGGCCGAAACCGACGAGCCCCAGCGTCTTGCCGCTCACCGCATAGCCGGCGAGATGGTTCGACTGCGAACCCGGGTAAACACCCTGCCGGAACAGCCTGTCGCCAAGCGCGATATTGCGCGCGACCGAAAGCAGCAATCCGAACGCAATATCCGCGGTCGCGTCGGTGACGATCGCCGGGATGTTGGTGACCGGAATGCCGAGTTCGGTGGCGGCCGCAAGATCGATGCGGTCCTGCGTGATGTTCATCGATGACACCGCTTTCAGATTCGGATTGGCGGTCAGCACATCGCGGTCGACAGTGTCGTGCAACAGGCATAGCAGAATGTCAGCCCGCTTCACGCCCTCGATCAATTTTTCCTTGGGCAGGACCTTGCTCGAATCCGGATT
>JAQSCR010000330.1:11691-31265 GCA_029945495.1 Pseudolabrys sp.
CCTCGACCTCGGCGACCGCGCGCCGGCGCGCCTGGGCGCTGTCGGCGATCGGCTGGGTGACGAAAATCCGAGGGCGGCTCATGCCGGCGTCTTTGCCTTGATCGCGGCGTTGACCTTGGGCAGGACCTTCTCGGCCAGCAGCACCATCGAGCGGCGGCCGAGCTCGCGGTCTTTCCAGTCCTTGCCGGCGTACAGCAGCGTGCCGAAATCGCCGACCGTGTCGCGATATTTCAGCAGTTCGTCGGCGACCTTGTCGGGCGTGCCGTAAGTGATGAGCGCGTCGCAGATATTGTCGAGCGTCACCTCGTCGTCCGGCTGGTCGCGGTGGGTCTTGAACAGCTCGATGCGGCCGTTCATTTTCAGCTTGGTGAAAAGCTGGCTGTAATAATAGCGGTACGGCCCGTTCGGATCGGTGGCATAGGCCTTGGCGGTCTTCTCGTCGTCGGCGACAAAAATGCTGCGCGCGACGCGCCAGTTTTCCGGCAGCGCCGGCCGGCCGACGCGCTCACAGCCTTCGACATATTTCGGCCAATGGCTCTTCACCCATTGCGGCATCAGGAAGTTGGCCGAGATCGGCTCCCAGCCGCGCGCGGCGGCTTCGGTTACGCCCTTGGAGAACGGCGCCACCGCGGTGACGACGATCGGCGGATGCGGCCGCTGCAGCGGCTTGGCGATATAGCCCTGGCCGAGATCGGGCAGGAACTGACGCTCGACGCTGATGTTCCAGTATTTGCCCTTGAGATTATAGGGCGGATCGTTGGCCCAGATCGCCAGCACCTGATTGATGCCCTCGAGGAACATCTCGTTGCGGTTGGCGTCGAGGTTGCCGAATACCTCGGCGTCCGACAGCAGGCCGCCGGGGCTGATGCCGAAGATGAAGCGGCCGTCGAGCATGTGATCGAGCATCGCGATCTGCGAGGCGACCGCCGCCGGATGCGTGTTCGGCATATTGATGGTGCCGGTGCCGAGCTTGATCTGCTTGGTGGCGTGCACCAAGGTCGCCAGAAAAATGGCGCAGGACGTGATGTTCTCGGCGCGGTCGGTGACGTGCTCGCCGCACAGCGCCTCGGAGAAGCCGAGCTCGTCGGCGAGAATGAAAGCCTCACGATCCTCGCGCAGCGACTGGCGCCAGTCCTTGGCGAGCGGATGGATGGGCATGGTGAAGAAACCGAGCTTCATCGCAATATCATCCTTAGAGCTTGTTTTCACAGGGCCAAATGTCACCCGAAGTCAAAAAACAGCCTAGGACATGATGCGCGTCGGCGTAAAGCCGCCCACTGCGTGGGCCGATCCCATGCATCGTCACGGCGCGCCGCGCTGGATTTCATCAACGCGGCCAGTTAGGGCTACCGCATCATCGCAAGCATGACAGGTTTTACGGAGCGGCGCGTGACTCGTTTACTGATCAAGGGCGGCGCGATCGTGTCGATGGACGCGACGGTCAAGGATTTGCCGCGCGGCGATGTGCTGGTGGAGAACGGCCGCATCGCCGCGATTGAGCCGACGCTTGCCGCCGACAACGCCGAGACCATCGATGCCGCCGGCATGATCGTGCTGCCCGGGCTGATCAACGCGCATGTCCATACTTGGCAGAGCGCGCTGCGCGGCATTGCCGGCGACTGGACGGTGGCCAAATATATGCAGGCGATGCACGGCGGGTTGGCCGGACACTTTCGGCCCGACGATGTGCATATCGCCAACCTGATGGGCGCGCTCAATGCGCTTAACAGCGGCACGACAACCCTGGTCGACTGGTGCCACGTCAACCGCACGCCGGCGCACACCGACGCGGCCATCGAAGGCCTGGCCGCTTCCGGCGCGCGCGCACTGTTCCTGCACGGCTCGCCGAAGCCTGATGCGAAGCCGGGGCAGAAGCACTACAGCGAAATTCCGATGCCGCGCGCCGAGATCGAGCGGCTGCGCAAAGGCCGCTTCGCCGGCCATGACGGCCTGGTCACGCTCGGCCTTGCCATTCTCGGGCCGAGCTATTCGACGCGCGAGGTGACTTTGTCCGATGTGCGGCTGGCACGCGAATTCGGCCTGATCGCCAGCATGCATGTCGGCGGCGGCATCATGATGCAGCCGGATGGCTTCCAGCGTCTGCTCGACGACGGGCTGGTGGCCGAGAATTTCAACATCGTGCACGGCAACGACATGCAGCCCGAGCTGATCCGCGCACTGGCCGGCCAAGGCGCGCAGTTCACCTCGACCGCCGAGATCGAATTGCAGATGGGCTACGGCGATCCGCTCACCGGCGTGCTGCAGGCCTGTGGTGCGCCGATGTCGATCGGCTCGGACGTCGAGCCGGCGTCGCGCGGCGACATGTTCAGCGCCATGCGCACGACTTTGCAGCACGAGCGGCATCGCCGCACGCTTGAGATCCTTGCCGAGACCGGCAGCCGGCCGCTGGACATGCCGGTGACCTGCCGGCAGGCGCTGGAATGGGCCACCATCAACGGCGCCAAGATGGCCGGGCTCGACTCGCAGGTCGGTTCGCTGACGCCGGGCAAACAGGCCGACATCGTGCTGCTGCGTGCCGACGATCTCGCCCTATTCCCGGTCACCGATCGGGTGGCCTCAGTGGTAATGCAGGGCGGCGTCGCCAATGTCGACACCGTGCTGGTCGCCGGCCGCATCGTGAAACGCAATGGCCGGCTGCTCTACGGCGCGCTTCTCGAAAAGAAGACCGCGCTGCGCCAATCGGGCGAGCGCATCCTTACCGACTTCGGCATTCTGCCGCGCGAGGCGGCGTAACGGTCAAGCCGCCGCCGGCGCGCCCGGCTGCCTGAGCGGATGCGCGCGCGCGAAGGCATCGATCTTGGCGCAGGCGGCGGCAATCCGATTGACCGTCGGATAAGGCGCCAGATCCACTTTAAAGAAATTGGCTCCGGCCACCTGGCTGGCCAAGCAGATATCGGCGATCGTGATCTGCTCGCCCTGGCAATAGGTGCCGGTGTCCTTCTCGGTGGCGAGATGTTCTTCCAGCCCCGACAGCGCGGCCTGATGCCAATGCTGCGCCCATTTGGCGATGCCGGCCTCGTCGACCTTGAACTCAGCGCCGAGATATTCGCGCACGCGCGGCACGATCAACGGATGCGAGTCGGCGGCGACGATCTGCGCCAGCCCGCGCACGCGGGCGCGCGCCTTCGGATCCGACGGTAGCAACGGCGGCTTCGGCTTAATTTCGTCGAGATATTCGATGATCGCCAGTGACTCGAATAAAGCCGGCCCGTCGCCGTCGACCAGGGCCGGCAGCGCCATCATCGGATTGACCTCGCGGAATTTCGGGTCGCGCTGATGGCCCTTCATCAGATTGACCTCGATCACCTCCGGCTCGAGGCCCTTGAGATTGAGCGCGATGCGCACGCGATAGGTCGCCAGCGACCGCCAGAACGAAAACAGCTTCATCGCCGCCCCTCCCACATTTACTTCTTGCTGCCGCCCGGATCGGCCTTCAGTCCGGCCGCTTCGATGCCGGCGACAGCGATGATCTCGTCATTGTCGCCGGTGTCGCCGGAAATACCGACGGCGCCGACGATCACATTCGCGGCATCGCGGATCAGCACGCCGCCCGGGTTGGGCACCAGCCGGCCGCCACTCGCCGCCTCGACCGCGGCGAAGAAATTCGGGTTCTGCGCCGCGCGCTCCATGCTGGTGCGCGAGCCCCAGCCCATGCCGAGCGCGCCATAGGCTTTGCCGACGGCGATCTGGTAACGGATGATGCCTGAGCCGTCCTCGCGTTTGGCGCAGACGAGATGGCCGCCGGCATCCAGCACCACGATGGTCTGCGGCATTTGTTTCTGGTCGCGCGCCGCCTTCAGCGCGGTGTCGACGATGGTGGAAGCTTGAGCGAGCGTGAGAGACATGGCGGCTCCAATCTTTGAAAAAAATATCGGACGATGAACGATCAGGATTTCTTGCGGGCGGACCAATAGACCGACAGGCTGGCGCCATCGCCGCCGCCCTGCCCGTGTTGCGCGGCATCCTCGAAGCCGGCGAGCGCGGCCTTGGTCGCAATCATGTCGGCGCCAAGCGCGGTGCCGGCCTCGACCATGGTGCGCAGGTCCTTCAGGCCGTTGGCGATGCTGAACGTCGTCGGCCCCGGATCGCGGCCCTCCAGCATGGCGACCATCATCTCGGCGCGCGTCTTCAGCGCGTTGTTGGCGCCGTTGCTCTCGACGAACAGATCGAGCAGACGCTTCGGCTCCCAGCCGACCTGGCGCGCCAGCGCGAAGGCTTCGCCATAGGCCTGCCACGCCACCATCAGCGGCAGATTGATCGCCAGCTTCATCGCCGCGCCGGTGCCGACCGGTCCGCAATGCTCGACCTTGCGGCACAGCTGTTCGAGGATCGGCCGCGCGCGCTCGGCATCGGCCGGTTCGGCACCCATCAGGCCGAGCAGCTTGCCCTGCCGCGCCGGCCCGGTTGAGCCCCCGACCGGACATTCGACAAAAGCGGCGCCCTTGGCGCGCACCTTGGGCGCAAGCTCGGTCTCGACCTTCGGCGCCACCGTGCTCATCTCGATGAACAACTTGTCTTTCACATTGCCAAACAACAGACCGTTCGGCCCGTTATAGACGGCATCAATTGCCGCGCCATCGGTGAGAATGGTAATTACGGCTTCGACCGCATCGGCCAGCGCAGCCGGGCTCGCCACCACCTTGGCGCCAGCCGCCGCCAGCGGCTTGGTCTTGTCCACATTGCGATTCCAGACCGTGACCTGATGGCCGACTTCCAACAGCCGCGCCGCGATATTGGCACCCATGGCGCCGAGACCCGCTACACCGATCCGCATGTCTTCTCCCTTGAGTTCTTTGCCGGCGACGATAGGCGATCACGGCATAGCTTGGAAGAAGGATTGGCTTGAAAGAAGGATTGGCTTGAAAGTCGGATTGGCTTGAAAGATGCATCGCGGCCCGGACCCCACTCGACAGGTCCGGGTGCGACCAATTAAGGAGAACACATCAAGACGCGCGCATTGTTCGGTGACAATGACGGCATGGGGAGACGCATCGATGGCTGCGGCAAAGAAGAGCAAAGGCACGGTCGGCGTGATCGGCCTCGGCATCATGGGCGGCTCTTTCGCCCGCAACCTGGTCAAGGCCGGCTGGCGCGTCGTCGGCTATGACCTCAGCGCCGCGCGCCGCCGCGAAGCGCAAGCCGCCGGCGTCGAGATCGCGGCAAGCCCGGCCGATGTCGCCGCCAAGGCGCCGACGGTGCTGACCAGCCTGCCGAAGCCGCAGGCGTTGATGGAGGTCGCGCGCGCGCTCGCCGCCGCCAAACTGAAGAACAAGCTCATCGTCGAGATGAGTACCTTCACCATCGCCGACAAGGAGAAGGCACAGAAGGTTTTGGCCAAGGCCGGCCACACCATGCTCGACACCCCGGTCAGCGGCACCGGCGCGCAGGCGCGCAGCGGCGATCTGGTGTTCTACGCCAGCGGCAATCCGGCGATCATCAAGAATCTCAAGCCGATGTTCGAAGCCTTCGGCCGCCATGTCTATGACGTCGGCGCCTTCGGCAATGGCAGCAAGATGAAATACGTCGCCAATCTGCTGGTGGCGATCAACAACGTCGCCAGCGCCGAGGCCATGGTGCTCGGAATGAAGTCCGGTCTGCCGCCGCAGGCAATCTTCGATCTGGTGCGAGCCGGCGCCGGCAATTCGCGCGTGTTCGAGCTGCGCGCGCCGATGATGGTGAAGGGCAATTACAACGACGTCACCATGAAGATCGACGTCTGGGACAAGGACATGCAGGTGATTGGCGACTACGCCCGCAAGATCAAGGTGCCGACGCCGATGTTTGACGCCTCGAAACCGATCTACCTAAAGGCGATGAAGAGCGGATTGGGCGCCAAGGATACCGCCGCGGTCTGCGCCGTGTTGGAGAAGATGGCGAAATTCAAGCGCGGCAAAAGCAAGAAGTAGAAGCGCTCGCGTTCTATCAACCGCCGTCATGCCCGGCCTTGTGCCGGGCATCCACGTCTTGCAAACTCCCGCGTAACAAAGTCGTGGATGGCCGGGACAAGCCCGGCCATGACGCGATCACGGGAGAAGACCGATGGCCGCCTTGGAAACGCGCAGCGAGATTCGCGACGGCATGCGGATCGACTGGAACGTGTTCATCACGATGGACGACGGGCTCAAGCTGTGCGCCGATGTCTTTCGCCCGGTGAAAGAAGGCCGTTACCCCGTCCTGATCACCTATGGACCTTACGCCAAGAACCTCGCCTTTCAGGACGGCTATCCGAGCGCCTGGAATATCATGGCCGAGAAGCATCCGGACGTCACCGCCGGTTCCACCAACAAGTACCAGAACTGGGAAGTGGTCGATCCCGAAAAATGGGTGCCGCACGATTACGTCTGCGTGCGCGTCGATTCGCGCGGCTGCGGCTGTTCGCCCGGCGTCATCGATCATTTCTCGCCGCGCGAGACCAAAGATTTCTACGACTGCATCGAATGGGCCGGCGTGCAGCCGTGGTCGAGCGGCAAGGTCGGACTCAACGGCATTTCGTACCTGGCGATGAACCAGTGGCACGTCGCCTCGCTGCAGCCGCCGCATCTCGCCGCCATGTGTATCTGGGAAGGTTCGGCCGACTGGTATCGCGACATGACGCATCACGGCGGCATGCTGTCGACGTTCTGGGAGAACTGGTTCGACATGCAGGTCAAGACCGTGCAGTACGGCGCCGGCGAACGCGGCGGCCGCAGCCGCGTGCATGGCGAACTGGTGTGCGGTCCCGAAACCTTGTCGGAAGAGAAACTGGCCAAGAACCGCGTCGATTTCGGCGGACAAATTCTGGCGCATCCACTCGATGATCAATATCACCGCGACCGCTCGCCGCGCTGGGACAGAATCAAGACGCCGTTGTTTTCCGCCGCCAACTGGGGCGGCCAGGGCCTGCACCCGCGCGGCAATTTCGAAGGCTTCGTGCGCTCCGCCTCCAAGGACAAATGGCTGGAGGCGCACGGCATCGAGCACTGGACCCATTTCTACACCGACTACGGCCGCGAGCAGCAGCTCGCCTTCTTCGACTATTTCCTGCACGGCAAGAAGGCGAAATGGAACAAGCAGCCGAAGGTGCTGCTGCAGGTGCGTCATCCGGGCGAGAAGTTCGGTGCGCGCGGCGTGGACGCCTGGCCGATCCCGCGCACCAAATGGACCAAGTTCTATCTGCAGCCGGCCGACACGACATTGTCGACGAGGCCGCCCGCCGCTGCCGCCAGGCTCGACTTCGCGGCAATGGGCGACGGCCTCACCTTCCTGACGCCGCCGCTAAAAGCGGACACCGAGATCACCGGGCCGTCGGCGCTCAAGCTGTTCGTCTCGTCCTCGACCAAGGACGCCGACATTTTCGTCGTGCTGCGCGTCTTCACCGGCGATCTGAAGGAAGTGGTGTTCCAGGGCGCGATCGATCCGCACACGCCGATCGCGCACGGCTGGCTGCGCGCGTCGCACCGCAAGCTCGACAGGAAATTGTCGCGGCCCTACCGCCCCTATCATACGCACGACGAGAAACAGCCGCTGACCAAGGGCAAGCCGGTCGAACTCGATGTCGAGATCTGGCCGACCTCGATCCATGTGCCTGCCGGCTACCGCATCGCGCTGTCGATCCGCGGCAAGGACTATGAATATGGCGGCGGCAGCGGCGGCAAGCTGTCGAACTTCAAGAACGAGCTGACCGGCTGCGGCCCGTTCCTGCACAACAAGCCGGAGGACCGGCCGCCTTCGATCTTCAACGGCACGACGACGCTGCACTTCGGCAAGAGCAAGATGCCCTATGTGCTGTTGCCGGTCATTCCGCCGAAGAAGAAGCGCTAGCTAGAAAAACCCGAGCGACTCGCAGCCGGTGCCGCAGGCGAACGCGTGCCTGACCTTGCGCGACGGAATGTCGATGACGTGCACCGAGCCGTCGTACTGACAGCCGACGAACAGGTCGTCGTCGCGGAACGCCATGTCCATGGCGCCCTTGCCGACCGGGATCGCGGTCTGTGTGGTCAAGTCGCCGTCGAACAGCGTCACCATGTCGCCGGCAACACTGCTGACCGCCAGCACCTTATAGTCGGGGCGGAAGCGCGCGATCTGCGCCGGCTTCGGATTGTTCTCGAGCGGAATGGTGCGCACGACCTCGCCTCTGCCGGTATCGATCAGGAACAAAGCCGGCTGCTCGTCATCGACCACGATCAAGGTCTTGCCGTCGGCGGTGATGGTGATGCCGGCCAGCGCATGCGGCGTCTTGATCTTGCCGATGAGCTTGCGGCTGGGCAGATCGATCACCGAGACCTCCCCGTCTTCCTCGTTCTCGGTATAGATGCGCTGGCCGTCCGGTGAAATAATCAGGCGGTGCGCGTTGGTCGAGCCGGAACCGATGGCGTCGATCATCTTGTGCGTCTTCGGATCGATCACCGCCACCACTGCGCTGTTCTCGCAGGTGACATAAACCAACCCGTCCGGCGCCAGCTTCAGCGTATGCGGCGCAATGTAAGGATTGAGTTCGATGTCGCCGACATGCGCGCGCTCTTTCAGATCGATGATCGCCAGCACATGGCCGGGATTGGGATTCTTGCCGTGAATGCCATCGCCATAGATCGGCACATAGGCAAGCCCTGCCTCGGGTAGAATCAGCAATTCATGCACGGTGCGCGGAAAGCCGCCGATGGCGACTTCGGTGACATAAGTCTCCGGGTTGAGGAACAGCACCTGGCCGCCCATCTTGTCGACCGCGATCATGCCGTGCGCAGCTTTTGCGTCAGTCATCGTGCAAAAATTCCTTGCTCAAGAATGCAGCAGCCGCATTGTGGCCGTGCCCGGCGGCGAGGTCGATACACAATATCCGCGCAAGGCTCGCACCATGACAACGCGCGATGGGTGCAATTTCTCATGGTCGAATTGCCGAGAAGATGCGCCCAAAAAACCGTGATGGGCGGGACACTGAGGTCATTCCGCGCCGCGACCGGGCTTTACATCATGGAACGCATTGGCCGATGATAGGCGCGGTTGAATAACAAAAGGCCGAGCACGGCCAGCCAATAATCCGCCCGGGAGGGCGACACAGGGAGGACTTCGATGTCTCGCAAGGTCACTCGCCGTCGTTTCATGGCCGCGACAGCCGCCGGCGCGGCGCTCGCGACGTTCAAATTTCCGTCACCGGCCATCGCCCAGGCAGCGCCGTTCAAGCTCGGCCTGCTCACCGTCAAGACCGGCCCGCTCGCGCAGGGCGGTATCCAGATGGAGCAAGGCGTCCTCACTTATCTGAAAGAGAAGAACAACATGTTCGGCGGCCGCAAGGTCGAGTTCTTCTCCGCCGACACCGGCGGCAGCCCGGCCGGCACCAAGACCAAGGTGCAGGAGCTGATCGAGCGCGACAAGGTCGACACCGTGCTCGGCCCGCTCGCCGCTTTCGAACTGCTGGCGATCACCGACTACATCGCCGAACACAAGACGCCAATGCTCAGCCTCGCCGGCGCCGAGGACATTACCCAGCGCCGCCCGAACCCCTATTTCCTGCGTCCGTCGGCGACGTCGGCGCAGGCGATGCATCCGATGGCGGACTTCGCCGCCAAGGAGCTCAAACTCAAGCGCGTCGTCACCGTGTCCGAAGACTTTGCCTTCGGTCATGAACAGATGGGCGGCTTCCAGGAAACTTTCGAAGGTGCCGGCGGCAAGGTTGTCAACAAGATTTGGCCGCCGCTAGTGACGCCCGACTATACGCCGTTCGTCGCGCAGATCGCCGATTGCGACGGCGTGTGCCAGGGATTCGCCGGCTCCAATCCGCTGCGCTTCATGAAGACCTACGCCGCGGCCGGACTGAAATTCCCGGTGGTCACCGGCGAAACCGGCGGCGATGACGCGCTGCTGCGCATCATGGGCGACGAATTCCTCGGCATGTACAGCTGCTGCCCCTACACGCTCGATCTCGCCAACGACAGCAACAAACGCTTTGTCGCGGCGA
This sequence comes from Pseudolabrys sp., assembly GCA_029945495.1. Classification (GTDB taxonomy): domain Bacteria; phylum Pseudomonadota; class Alphaproteobacteria; order Rhizobiales; family Xanthobacteraceae; genus Pseudolabrys. Next base: position 21,644 of record JAQSCR010000330.1, read on the forward strand.
TGCAGAAGGACTTCAGCGTCGATCCGGGCTTCTACGCCGCCGGTCTCTATGTCGCGACGCAGGTCGTCGACGAAGGCCTCAAGCTCGCTGGCGGCAAGTCGGACGATCACGAGGCCCTCACCAAGGCCATGCGCTCGGTCAAGCTGAAGGATACGCCGCGCGGCGATCTTTCATTCGACCATTTCGGCAACGTCGTCGGCGACTTCTTCATCCGCCGGGTCGAAAAAGCGAACGGCAAGTACATCAACAAGACGCTGAAGACCTACAAGAACGTCAGCCAGTTCTGGACCTATGACGAAAAGACGTTCCTGTCGCGGCCGGTCTATTCGCGCAACTATCCGCCGGTGAAGTCGTAACGTTTAAATCAGCGTCATTCCGGGGCCGGCTCCTAGCGCGTTTACGCGTTAGGGGCCGGAACCCGGAATCCAGACGCCACATGAGCCAGCCCCTGGATTCCGGGTTCGCGCGTTTCACGCGCGCCCCGGAATGACAGGATTAAGAACGGGCGCAGGAGAAACGTTCGACAATGAATTTTTGGCTGGTGCTTACGGTCAATAGCGTCACGTTTGGCGGTCTGCTGTTTCTGCTCGCGTCGGGATTCTCGCTGATCTTCGGGCTGATGCGGATTCCGAACCTGACGCACGGCTCGCTGTTCATGCTCGGTGCCTATGTCGGCGGCTCGGCCGTCGTCGGCCTCCTTGGCTTCAAGCTGAATTTCTGGCTAGCCGCGGTGCTGGCAACCTTGACGGTCGCCGCGCTCGGCGCGCTGGTCGAGCGCTTTCTGCTGCGGCAACTGCCCGGCGACCAGCTGGCACAGGTGCTGGTGACGCTCGGCATCTCGTTCATGGCCGCCGATTTCTGCCTGATGGTGTGGGGCGGCGATCCGATGTCGGTCGCGACCCCCGATGGCCTCGGCGGCTTCGCCCGGGTCGGCACCGCCGTGTTTCCGCTGTACCGGCTGGCGATCATCGCCATCGCCATCGTCGTCGCAATCGCGCTGTGGCTGTTGCTCGACCGCACCCGGCTGGGTGCCATGATCCGCGCCGGCGTCGACGATCCGGACATGGCGCGCGTCGTCGGCATCCGCGTCTCGCAGCTGTTCACCATCGTCTTCGCGCTCGGCGCCGGGCTCGCCGCTTTCGCCGGCATCATCGGCGGGCCGATCCTGTCGGTTTATCCGGGGCTCGATCAGGACATGCTGCCGCTCGCGCTGCTGGTGGTCATCATCGGCGGGGCCGGCAGCCTGCTCGGCTCCTTCGTCGGCAGCATCCTCGTCGGCTTCATCTATAATTTCGGCCAGGCGCTGCTGCCGGAACTTGCTTATTTCGTGCTGTTCCTGCCGATGCTGCTGGTGCTCCTGCTGCGGCCTCAAGGCCTGTTCGGCAGGCACATGCCATGACCGCGATGCTGACAGCCAATAACGGCACGCGCCTCGCGGTCCTCGGCCTCGCTTTGCTCGCCCTCGTCACTCTTCCGCTGTGGATGCCCGGCATCTACTACGTCAATGTCGGCAGCCAGATTCTGTTCTACGCGGTGTTTGCGCTCGGGCTGAACGTCCTGGTCGGCTATGCCGGTTTGGTGTCGCTGGGTCATGCCGGCCTGTTCGGCATCTCGGCCTATGCCACCGGCTATATGCTGCAGCTCGGCGCTGGCCATAGTGTAGCGATCGTGGTGGCGCTCATCGTCGGCGTCGCCTCGATGGCGGTGTTTGCGCTGCTGTCGCTGCGCTCGTCCGGCATCGGCTTCATCATGATCACCTTGGCGCTCGGCGAAATCCTCTGGGGCCTCGCCTATCGCTGGATCAGCCTGACCGGCGGCGACAATGGCATCAGTGTGCGCGGCCGCCCCGCGCCGTTCGGCTATTCGCTGACCGACCCGGTGCATTTCTATTACGCGGCGCTGGCGGTGTTCATCGTCGCGGTCGTCATGGTGGCGATCTTCGTGCGCTCGCCGTTCGGCGCGTCGCTGATGGGCACGCGCGACCAGCCGCGCCGCATGAACGCGCTCGGCTATCACGTCTGGATGATCCGTTTCTACGCCTGCCTGTTTTCCGGCCTGCTGACCGCCGTGTCCGGCATCCTGTTCGTCTATTACACCAACTTCATCAGCCCGCAGACCTTGGCGCTGACGTCGTCGGCCGAGGTGCTGCTGATGGTGATCTCGGGTGGCCCCGGCACTTTGCTTGGGCCCATCGTCGGCGCCGCATTGGTGGTTGTCATCAAGACCGTGGTGTCCGGCTTCATCGAACGCTGGAATTTCCTGCTTGGCGCCATCTTCGTCGCCATCGTCATCCTGGTGCCGGAAGGCATCGTGCCCGGTACGGTGCGGCTGTGGCAATTGATCACGCGCAAGCGCGTATCCGCGCCGGCTGCCAATGCCGAAGCCGCGTCGTCGGAGGCCGCCCCATGAGCGCCTTGACCGTCACCGGCCTCAACAAATCCTTCGGCGGCCTGCATGTCACCCGCGGCGTCAATCTCGACATCCAGCCGGGCGAGCGCCGGCTGATCATCGGCCCCAACGGCGCCGGCAAGACCACCTTGTTCAATCTGATCACCGGCGAACTGACGCCCGACACCGGCACCATCGAACTGTTCGGCCAGGACATCAGCAAGGTGCCGAGCCGCGACCGCGCCCATCGCGGCATGGCGCGCACCTACCAGATCATCACTTTGTTCGGCAAAGACACCATCATCCACAATGTCCGGCTGGCGCTGCTCGGCCTGTCGCCGACGCGCTGGAATCCCTGGACCGATCTGCGGCGGCACGGCCGCTTCACCGAACAGGGCCACAAGGCGCTGGCGCGCGTGGGCTTGAGCCACATCGCCGACCGGCCGCTGGGGCAGACATCCTATGGCGAGCGCCGCCGCGTCGAGATCGCCATGGCGCTGGCGCAGGAGCCGAAGGTGCTGCTGCTCGACGAGCCGTTCGCCGGCCTGTCGATCGACGAGCGGCGCGACGTGCACAAATGCCTGATGGCAATCCCGCGCGACGTCACCATCGTGATGATCGAGCACAACATGGACGTGGCGCTGGAATTCGCCGAACGCATCACGCTGTTGCATTTCGGCGAGGTGATCGTCGAAGGCAACCGTGCCGAAGTGGTCAACGATCCACGCACGCGGGAGGTCTATCTTGGCCACTAGCGCATTGCGGCTTGAAAACGTCGACGCCTTCTACGGCGACAGCCATGTGCTGCAGAATGTCTCGTTCGAGCTGGGCGAGGCGCGCATGCTTGGCCTGCTGGGCCGCAACGGCGCCGGCAAATCAACCTGCATGAATGTCGGCATGGGCCTCTTGGCGGCGCGCCGCGGCGAAGTCACCGTGTTCGGCGAGAAGGTGACAAAACTCTCGCCGGAAATGATCGCCGCGCGCGGCGTGGCGCTGGTGCCGCAGGGCCGCCGCATCTTCCGCAGCCTGACGGTGCGCGAGAACCTCATCGTCGCCGGCCGCAAGCCGGACGCCGGCAGCAAGCACGCCGCTTTACACGATCCTTGGACCATCGACACCGTGTTCGGCATGTTCCCGCGCTTGAGGGAACGCGCGAGCCAGATGGCCGCGCATCTGTCCGGCGGCGAGCAGCAGATGCTCGCCATCGGCCGCGCGCTGATGGGCAATCCGCGCGTGCTGCTGATGGACGAGCCGTCGGAAGGCCTGGCGCCGCAGATCGTTGCCGAGGTGATGGCCACCATCCGCAAGCTCAAGGAAAGCGGACTGTCGATCGTCTTGGTCGAGCAGAACCCCAACCTGGTGTTCGATGTCGCCGACGACATCGTCATTCTCAATACCGGCGGCGTCGCGGTGATCTCCACCCCGGCGGCGCTCCGGCAGGACGACGCGCTGCTGCGGCAGCATCTCGGCGTCTTCTAACGTTCGGCATTCATAGCAAAGGCAATCGACATGGCGGCACTCTGGAACAAATACGCAAACACTGCGGCGCGCAAGCACGGCAAGCCCGGCCGCGAGCAGCGGCCGAAATCGGTCACCATCGACGCCCATTGCCACATCGCCATTCCGCAGGCCGGCGCCTACATCAAGCCCTATCTCGACGTCACGACCATTCCACTCGGACATTTCGCGACGGCCGAGACCAAGGAGCTCAACGCCAAGCAGGAAGCGGACATCCGCGAATGCATGACGGGCTACGACCAGCGCTTCGCCATCATGGACAAGATGGGCGTCGACATACAGCTGGTGATGCCGCCGCCACCGCAACTCTATCACACCGTCGCGCTCGAATATGCCGTGCCGGCGGCTCGCATGATCAATGACGGCGTCGCCGAATTCGTCTCGAAGCATCCCGACCGCTTCATCCCGATGGGCACCGTGCCGATGCAGGACGGCGCCGAGGCGGCCAAGGAACTCGAGCACGTCATGAAGGTGCTGAAGTTCAAGGGCGTCGAGATTCTCACCAACGTCAACGGCAAGGAATTGTCCGATCCGGCCTTCGCGCCGTTCTGGAAGAGGGCCGAGGAACTAGGCGCCCTGGTCGCCATACATCCGAACGGCTTCACCGAAGGCCAAAGGCTATCGCGCTTCTACTTCAACAACATCATCGGCAATCCGTTCGAGACCACTTTGGCACTGCACTATCTGATCTTCGACGGCGTGCTGGAGCGGCACCCGAACCTGAAGATCTTCGCCATGCATGGCGGCGGTTATCTCGGCGGCTATTCCGGCCGCATCGATCACGCCTGGGGGGCACGCTCGGATTGCAACGCCGGCCTGCCGAAGGCGCCGAGCGAATATCTGAAGAAGGTCTATATCGACAATGTCGTGTTCACGCCGCATCAGCTCGAGGCGCTGGTGAAGGTGTTCGGCGTCGATCGCATCATCATGGGCACGGATTATCCGTTCGACATGATGGAATACGATCCGATCGGCCACATCAATTCGGTCGAAAGCTTCGACGACACGAGCCGCGCGGCGCTCGCCGGCGGCAATGCAAAGAGATTGTTGGGGCTGTAGAGCCGGGACGGCACCCCAACCTCCGCTCATTCCCGCGAAAGCGGGAATCCAGTTCTTGGCAAAGCACTGGGTCCCCGCCTTCGCGGGGACGAGCGGAATTCTACGCGTGCAAAAAATCCAGCGTCGCGGTCTCCGCGATGACGGCGGCGTCGGTCGAATGCTTGCCGGCGGCGGCCTGCTCGTCCTGCGTCTTGCTCGCCTGCAAATAGGCGCCGAGATGGCGCGCCCATTCGATAATGCGATAGTTCTCGGCGACCCGCGCGGTCTCATAGGCGCGCAGCGCGCTTTCGACGTCGTCGTGCTGCTGCAGCGCGTTGACCAGAGCGGCGGCGTCATCGGCCGCCTTCGACACGCCGGCGCCGACATGCGGACGCGCGACGAAAGCTGCGTCGCCGACAGTCGCCACCCGGCCGAAAGCCATGCGCGGCGACACCAGATCGTAGATCGGCTGCAGGATCGGCTCCTCGATCAACCGAACCACCTGACGGAACTGCGGCGCCAGCAGCCGTTCGGCGGCATCATGCATCTCGGCAATCGCCTCGCGCCGGATCAGCGGCGGCGGAATCGAAATCGCGTGCGTCTTGCCGCTGTCGTCGGTCAGCAGCCATTGCAGCTTGGTGTGCTCGTCGGCCGGCCGGTACCAGATGACATTGGTGCGGCGCTTGCCCGGCCGCAGATCGTTTTCGGGCCCGGCCACTGGATAGCTGAGAAACTGTTCGCCCGGCGGCAGGCCGAATGACATGATCTCAAACACCGCGCGATGCGTCTCCGGCGGAAACGCCTCCTCGGCGATCATTGCCCGCCATGCGGCATAGCCGGCGTAAAGCGGCACCACTTCGGGCAGGCATTGCTGGCGCACCGTCGAGCGAATGCCGTCGGCGCCAACCAGGAGATCCGCTTCGACAGTTTCGCCGTCGGAAAACTGCGCCTGCACGGCGCGCTGGTCCTGGGTGAAGTTCGCGAGTCCTTTGCCGCGATGATAGCGCTCCGGCGGAAAGGAGTCGCGCAGCAGCCGGTAAAGCCGCTCCCAGGCGGTCGCCACCTGCGGACATTCGATTTCGTGCGTAACGCGGCCCTGCGCATCGATGATCTGGCGGCGGGTGATGTGGACGCCGAGTTCCTCGGTGGCAAGGCCGAGCCCGCGCAGCCGCGCGATCAGCTCCTGTTGGGCAACGATGCCGGCGCCGCGGCCGGACAATTCGCCCTCGGCGCGCTCATAGATTTCGACGTCCCACCCGGCCCGCCGCAGCAATAATGCGCTCAGCAGCCCGCTCATCGAACCGCCAATGACGATGGCGCGCCTGGTCTGCGACTTGATCAATTGAACTACCTCAATCTATCCGTTTGCGGGCGACTGGTGTATATATGGCATCAAACAGGCATTGGAGGAATTCCCATGGCACTCACCATGCTCGACAAAGCCGCCGAGAAAAAAGATACGTCGCAGTGGTCGGTCGATATCGCCGCCGAATTCGAGCGCGAAGCCAAGAATCCCAACCCTTGCGTCGGCTCAACTTTGCTGTCGGAGAATGAACGCACGCGGGTGTGGATCATCCGCCTCGCGCCCGGCGAGCGCATCGGCTTCCATCGCCACGTGCTGGACTATTTCTGGACATCGGTGTCCGGCGGCCGCGGCCGTCAGCACGTGCACGACGGCACCACCGTCGAATATACCTATGTACCGGGCGAGACGCGGCACGAGACCTACGGCAAGGGCGAGTTCAAGGTCCACGACCTGCAAAATCTCGGCGACCGCGAGATGGTGTTCATGACCGTCGAATTCAAAGACAGCGCCAACAAGCCGATGACCCTGCCGGAAGGCATCCGCCCACAAGCGGCGGCGTAGGCCTTCGCCTTTCTGCTCAAGCGCCCGCCGTCCGGGACAACCTGGACGCGGGCGTTTCATTTTGTCGCGCCGGGACACTTCGCCCTGCCGCATCAATAGGCTAGCCAAGCCGCCATGCTTCCTGCAAAGTGCGGCGCGAAAGCAAAAAGAAAAGCAAGTTTTGGAGGGGGAAATGTTTGCCAAGAGCCTCGTCAATCGAAGCCGCCGCGTTGCGGCGGCCGACCGGCCGGCGGCTTGACCGCGTGACGCCGTTGACGCATTTGTTGCCGCACGCCGGCATATCCCCTCTTTCGCGCAGCGCATGGATCGCCTGAGGCCCGTATGGAATTCGATCTGCTGATCAATGCCATTATCGCCGGGCTCATGCTCGGCGGTTTTTATGCCGCGGTTACCGCCGGCATATCGATCTCGTTCGGCATGCTCGATATCGTCAATATCGCGCATCCGGGCTTCATCATTCTCGGCTCCTACATCGCCTATATCGTCAATGCCCATTTCGGCGTCGATCCGATCGTCATCGCGATCTTGGCGCTGCCGGCATTCTACGCGCTCGGCTCGCTGATCTATCAGGTCTATTACCAGTCGTTCGAAAAGCACGGCCAGGATTCGCTGCGCGGCCTGGCCTTCTTCTTTGGCCTGCTGTTCGTCACCGAAGTGTCGCTCAACCTGGTGTTCGGCGTCGACTACCGCTCGGTCGACGTGCCCTATATCGGCGGCAGCCTCAGCATCGGCGCGATGGAATTCCCGGTGCGCATGCTGGTGCCCTGCCTGGTGTCGCTGGCGATGTTCGGCGGCCTGCAGCTGTTCATGTCGCGCACCTTCATCGGCCGTGCGGTGATGGCGGTGTCGCAGGATCCGCCGGCGCTGCAGTTGATGGCGGTCGACCCGATCCGCATCAAGCGTATCGCCTTCTCGATCTCGATCGCGACCGCCTCGATGGCCGGCGCCTTCCTCATCATCATTCAGCCGGTGATCCCGTCGGCCGGCCGCGAATATATCGGCCGCGTTTTCGCCATCTGCGTGCTCGGCGGTCTCGGCAGCCTGCCGGGCACCCTGATCGCGGCGCTGATGATCGGCGTGATCGAAAGCATTACCGCGACGTTCTACGGCCCGTCCTGGGCGCCGGCCGTTTCGTTCGGCCTGCTCCTGCTCACCCTGGCCGTGCGGCCCTCCGGATTGTTTGGACGCTAGATGCGCACACCAGCCTTCATCCTCATCCTGACTGCGGTCGCCGCGGCGCTGTATTTCGCGTTCAACTTTGTCGGCAACGACTACCTGTTCTTCGCCGGCTACACGGTGCTGCAATACATCGTGCTGGCGAGCGCCTGGAATATTCTCGGCGGCTATTGCGGCTATGTGAATTTCGGCTCGGCCGGCTTCTTTGCCATCGGCGTCTATACGACGGTGTTCTTCTATGCCGTCGGCCAAGCACCCGAGGATGTCTTCCCGGAATTCCTGTTGGCGCCGATGCAGTTCATCTTCCCGCTGCCGCTGCCGATCCTGATCGTCATCGCCGGCGCCGTGGCCGGCCTCGTCGGCCTCGGCATGGGCTATCTGACGCTGCGGCTGCGCGGCGTGTTCTTCGCCATTGCCACGCTGGCGTTATCGGTGGTGCTGGAAACCTTCATCGTCAACTGGTCGTTCGTCGGCGGCTCGCGCGGCGCCTATGTCATTCCGCCCAATGAGGTGCCGATTTTCGGCCACTTCATTCAGTTCCTGTTCGCGCTGATGCTGGTTCTGGTGATCGTGGCCTTGACCACCGCGCGTCTGATCGAGCGTTCCAAGCTCGGTGTCGGCTTCGCCACCATTCGCGACGACGAGCTGGCGGCGGAAGCCTCCGGCGTGCCGACCTTGCGGCTGAAGCTGGTTGCCACCGTCGTCTCCGGCGCCTTGATGGGGATGGCCGGCGCGCCGTTCCCCTATTACATCGGCTATATCGAGCCGGGTTCGGCCTTCAATCTGTCCTATGCGGTGAACTCGATCGCCATGCCGATGATCGGCGGCACCACGTCCTGGCTCGGCCCGCTGGTCGGCGCCCTGCTGCTCGGTACGCTGCAACAGGTGGCTACCGTGACGATTTCCTCGGCGGTCAATCTGTTGATCGTCGGCCTGCTGCTGATCTTCTTCGTGATCATTGCGCCGCGCGGCATTGTCGGCCTGGTGCAGGACTGGATGCGCAAGAAGACCAAAGGGGAAAAGTCATGAGCGACGCCATGACCGCCCCCCTGCTGCACATCGACCAGCTCGGCAAGCGCTTCGGCGGCTTCGTCGCGCTCGACGGTGTCGATCTGTCGGTGCCGAAAGGCCAGCGCCTTGGCCTGATCGGCCCGAACGGCTCGGGCAAGAGCACCCTGGTCAATTGCATCTGCGGCACGCTGCAGAACGAAACCGGCAGCGTCACCTTCGACGGCCTGAAGATCGATGGCATGGTGGCGCATCAGCGCACCCGGCACGGCCTGGCGCGCAGCTTCCAGCTGCCGCGTCCGTTCAAGAGCATGACGGTGGCCGAGAACATCCGCGTGCCGTTGCTTTATACGGTCAACGCCCGCCCCGGCACCCATCTGTCGCACAGCGAACTCGACGACCGCTGCATGGAAATGCTCAAGCTGGTCACGCTCGACGGCAAGGCTTCGAAATACACCAGCGATCTCACCCAGGTCGAGATGCGCAAGTTAGAGCTGGCCCGCGCCATGGCGGCCGAGCCCAAGCTGCTGATCGCCGACGAATCCATGGCCGGCCTGTCGCATTCCGAGGTCGAGGATATCGTCGCGCTGCTTATCCGCATGAACGAGCGCGGCGTCACCATCATCA
>JAQSCR010000331.1 GCA_029945495.1 Pseudolabrys sp.
TACGGCCAAGGCCCGTATAAGGCCTAAAACCCACGATATTTCAAAGGATGGACTTGGCCAGGGCTTGGTCGAATATCTCCAGTCCGAGGTCGATTTCCCCGGCGTCTATGGTGATCGGCGGCGCGATCCGGAATATCCCGAGGCCCCCACGGACAACGCTGGTCATCATGCCACGTTCCAGACATTCGCGCGCCACGCGCTGGGCAAGCTCCGGATCGGGCGCCCGTGTGCGCCGGTCCTTGACCAGATCGAGACCGAGCAGAAGGCCACGGCCGCGGACATCGCCGATGCATTCGTAGCGTTGCTGCAAGGCCAGCAGCCCGGCCTTGAGCCGTTCGCCGAGCTGGGCCGCGCGCTCGGTGAGGCGGTCGCGCAGGATGATTTCGATGACCTTGAGCCCGACCGCCGCCGGCAAAGGGTCGGAGGCGTGGGTGGTGTAGAACAGAAAGCCGCGTTCGGCGGCGATATCCTCGATCTCCGGCGTCGTCAGCATGGCCGCCAGCGGCAGGCCGGCGCCCAGGGTCTTGGAGAGCGTCAGGTATTGCGGCACGACTCCGTCGCGCTCGCAGGCGAACAGATGGCCGGTGCGGCCGAGCCCGGTCTGGGCCTCGTCGAAAATGAGCTGCATGTCGCGTTCGCGGCATTTCTCGGCCAGCGCCGCCATGTAGCCCTCGGGTGGTTCGAGCACGCCGCCGGAACTCAGGATCGGCTCGACGATGCAGGCGGCCAGCGCGCCGCTCGACTGGCGGTCGATCAGCTCGAAGCCGAACTCGAGTTCGGAACGCCAGTCGTAGACGCCGTTCGAATCGATGAAGCGCGAGCGATAGGTGTCGGGCGCCGGCAGCACCAGCGCGCCGGGCTGCGGCGGGCCGTAGCCCTTGCGGCTGGAGGAATAGGTCGCCGCCGCGGCGCCGCCGGTAACGCCGTGCCAGGACCGGCTCATGGCCACGATCTCGTGCCGGCCGGTCACCAGCTTGGCCATGCGCAAGGCGGCCTCGTTCGACTCGCCGCCGGTCGACACCAGCAGCACGCGGTCGAGCTTGCCGGGCGAAATCTCCGCGATCAGCGACGCCAGATCGACGACGGGCCGCGACAGGATGGTCGAGTAGAGGTGATCGAGTTTGCCGATCCAATGGCGTGCCACCGCGACGATCTCGGGATGGCTGTGGCCGAGAATGGCGCTCATCTGGCCCGACGTGAAATCCAGGATCTTGCGACCGTCGGCGTCGGTGAAGAAATTGCCCGCGGCGCTTTCGGCGATCAGGGGTGAGAAGGCGCCGCCGTAGCGGACGAGATGCGCGTTCGCCTTGGCCCAGAATTGCGGATCGTCGTTGGCGCTCATGCGGCCTCCAGCGCAGACCTTATCAGCGGCATGCGATCGTTGCCGAAGAACATCTGCTCGCCCACGAAGATCGTCGGGCTGCCGAAGCCGCCGCGCGCGATCAGCTCGTCGGTGTTGGTCCTGAGGCGCGCCTTGCACGTATCCGTCTCGATGCCGGCGAAGAAACGCTGGCGCTCGATACAGGCCTTGGCCGCGATATCGGCAAGCACGTCCTCGCGGCCGATGTCGCGATCGTCTCCCCAATAGGCCTCGAAGGCCGCGGTCGCGTACGGCACCAGCCTGCCTTCATCGAGGGCAACGAAGGCGCCGCGCATGCACTTCACGCTGTTGACCGGGAAGACGGTGGGCGGGAAGGCGATCCTGAGGCCGTAGAGCCGTGCCCAGGCGGCGAGATCCTTCAGCATATAGGCCTGTTTCAGGGGATTGGGCTTGGCGCGGCTGTCGTAGACCGTCTGGTTGACGGCATTGAACACGCCGCCGACCAGGATGGGCTTCCACGCAATTTCCGCGCCGACTTCTGCAGCGAGCGGTTGGATCGCGTGGAAGGCGAGGTAGGTCCACGGGCTGGAGCAATCGAAGTAGAAGTCGAGGTGGCGCGCCATTTCGTCTCTCCGCCGTCGGTTCGCCTTGTCGTTGCCACAAGCGACGCGTAAATTGCAAATCCATGACGGTACCGGCTTTACAGCCTAAAAAGATTGCTACCAAGAAGATCGCAATCGTCGTGCACCAGGAGCACTCGCGACCCGGTCGGGTCGGCGCCCTCCTCGAGAAGCGCGGCTACGAGCTTCATCGCCTTTGCCCGAACCTCGGCTGCGAACTGCCCGAAGACATGTCCGACTATGCCGGCGTGGTCATCTTCGGCGGGCCCATGTCCGCCAACGACTGCGGCACCC
>JAQSCR010000332.1 GCA_029945495.1 Pseudolabrys sp.
ATTCGGGAATCCAGTTTCGCCCAACAATCGCAAAATCTGCCAAAGTAGTGCTAGTCATCTGGAACGGAAGTTCATGTCATTATAGACTTTCGCTTTCACCTGCGTCGTGGGAGCGAAGTCATGACGAATGCAGTGGGGCGACCGATTGCGCCGTTGGTTCTGAGCTCGGATGAGCGGGCATATCTTGAGCGACAAGTCCGGCGCCGTCGTGTGGCTCGATCATTGTCAGAGCGCTGCCGGGTGATCCTGCGGTGCGCTGATGGCGTGCCGAGCAAGTCCGTCGAGAGTGAGCTTGGCGTCCATGAGCATACTGTCGGCAAATGGCGTCGGCGGTTTCTGAAGGACCGTATCGAAGGGCTCCTGGATGAGGCTCTCCACCGCAATTGCCGGACCGTTTCCCCCACCGCCACGGCGGCTCGGTCACTATTCGCATGAAGAACCGCCAGGAATTCCGCTCGACATGCACCGCGCCGCGCGGGTCCGGCCCACGCGGCGTCGAATGGGCAGACGTCGAGCGCAAATATCACGATCTGGCGCCGCTCGCGGGACTCACGCCGGCGCAGGTTGATGCGAGCCTGGCTTTCATCCGTCATTTGGACGAAGGCGCACCTGTCGCGCAACTTATCAACCTGATAAACGTCAAATCCTGAGGTCCATGATGCGGCTTTGCGAGCGGCGCGTCTTCGCCGTCCCAGCCAACCGATCCAGGCGATCCGAACGCATGACCACGATCACGATGACTTTCGACAATGGGTCGGATCCGGATGTGACGCCCGAGGTGCTCGACACGCTGCGGCGGCACGACATTAGGTCGACCTTCTTCGTCCTTGGCGACAAGCTGCGTGATCGCCGCAAGCTGGCCGAGCGCGCGCGCGCCGAGGGCCACTGGATCGGCAATCACACCTTCAATCATATCGTGCCGCTCGGGATGAGCGCCGAGAACGGCACCGCCGTCTCCGAGATTGCCCTTACCCAGGCGCTCATCAGCGATCTCGCGCATGAACGGCGCTTTTTCCGTCCGTTCGGTGACGGCGGCCTTCTCGACCGGCGGCTGTTGAACCGCGAGGCGCTCGACTATTTGTGCCGGGAGGCGTCCACCTGCGTTCTGTGGAATGTCATTCCGGAAGACTGGGCGCGGCCGGAGACCTGGGTCGAGCGCGCCCTCGCACTGTGTTTTGAAAAGGAGCACGCGGCCCTGGTTCTTCACGACCTGCCGACAGGCGCGATGGGCGGGCTCGATCGCTTCATTTCGCTGGCGAAAGAGCTTGGCGCCACGTTCCAGCAGAATTTTCCGGAAGATTGCGTGCCGATCGAGCGCGGAACGATGACGCAGGCGATTGACGCCTATGTAACGGAAGATATCGTACCGGCATGAAACTCGAACTCGTCTCGATCAAGACCGACACCTATCCGCTGGACGGTCTCTTCTATACACCGACCGATCGGCCCATCCGGGCTGCGGCGATGTTCTTTCACGGCAACTGCCACAACTTCTACATAGGCCCGTCGCGCTTCATGCCGCTAACGCTGCTGGCGGAAGGGATTGCCTGCCTGACTTTCAACAGGCGCGGTCACGACATGGTGACATCGCTCGATGGGCGAAATGTCGGCGGCGGATCGTTCCAGTTGGCGCACGAGGCGATCGCCAATAGCGGCTACGCGGCAGCATGGCTGCGGGGCCGCGGCTTCGCCAATCCAGCGGTAATCGGTCACAGCAATGGCGGCGTCCTCGCGGCGCAGTATGCGGCCGATGCGCCCTACGGCACAAGCGTGCAAGAAATGGACGCTTACGGTTTGCGTAAGCGTCCATTCCTGACACGTGGGTCAGGCGGCAGCGACGACTGGCGAGGCCCAGTTCCAAGGCAGCAGTTCATCGAGGCGGCTCATGGGATGTCCGCTGGACATGCGCTCCAGCACATCCTTGAGGTAGGCGAATGGCTCGACGTCGTTGAGCTTCGCGGTGCTGATGAGGGAGCAGACCGTTGCCCAGCGTGCGGCGCCGCCATCCGAGCCCGCGAACAGGTGATTCTTGCGGCCCAACGCGATGGGCCGGATGGCGCGCTCGACCGTGTTGTTGTCGAGTTCGATGCGGCCGTCATCGAGGAAGCAGCAAAGGCTGTTCCAACGGGTCAGCGCATAGCGGATCGCATCGGCAAGGCCGCTACGGGGCGGGATGTGAGTGAGCTGCGTCTCGAGCCAAGCCTTCATCGCCGCGACCAGCGGAAG
>JAQSCR010000333.1 GCA_029945495.1 Pseudolabrys sp.
TCCTTCAGGCAAAGACTTTCGCCCAAACGATTTATCCCACACGTGCCGCACCGTGCGACCTGGCCTAACTGCGTCTTCCCGAAACTGCCGGCACGGATAGGCCCGGCGTAAATGCCAGCCCAACGAGTGCCGTCGCACACGGGGCAGCGCGGAAAGTCCGCAGCGTCGAGAACAAAAGACTCTATCGCCACACCGCCACCTCGCCTCGCTTCTCCCTGCTCATTCAGCCACCGGGAGACGCGCGGAGCGCAACTGTTCTGTGAGCTGGAACCGCCCCCAGTGATCGACAGTGGTTTTCCGCTGCGCCGAAGTTAGCTTGTTGATATCGGGGTCGCGATAGACGCTATCGTTCGGATGCGCCGTCGTGGAGATTTCTTCGAACACGCAGCCGGTATCGGTCCAAAACCGATGCCAGACTCCGGGCAGCACAGTGATTGTGTCACCGGGCGTCAGCAGTTTTCGCCGTTGATCGAGCTCCAGATGCAACTCGCCCCAAAGCACCAGGAATGTCTCCTCCTTGAGCTTATGAAAATGCCAAGGGTGGAGTTGGCCCGGCAACTGGACCAGGATCTTCTTCGCGTATTCACGGTTGATCACGCCTATCAGAACGGCGCCACATTGACGAAAGTTCGCAATGCCATAGTGGTGCGAATACTCGGTGGTGAATTCGTGCGAGAGAGGTACGCGCGCATATGCCAGCATAGCCTTGACTTCATGCACAGCACTCTGCAGCACTTTCGCATCCGGATCGCCGGGCACTGTGAGCGACTGAGACGGCAGCGGCGCGTCCGAAGCAATCGCGGCGTTCGAGACGATCCCGTCACGCCACTCGCCGGATGAAAGCTGTCCCGGCCGGAACGGGAAAGCGAAATAGATTTGATCGGCCTCGATCGGCTTTCCGGCCTCGATCGGCGTTTTTGCGAAGACGCCGCGCTTCAGCTCATCGATCGCCGTCCGCTCGACAGCCATAGGCTCGCCGCGCTGCCTCTCACCAATCAACGTGCAGGCAGTCTTCCAGGCCGCAATCCAGGTATCGACCAGCTCAGGATTGGACGAATAGGCATTGAGTTTGATCTTATCTGTCGGCAAGCCGACGTGGCGTTCGAACATTTCCGCACCGAGCGCCGTGGCGACCAACACAGGCGCCGTTTCGGCCGGGTCCTCGTGCGTGGACCAACCGATAACCCGTCCGGGGTAGCGGCTTCGAAACTCCGCAATATTGCCGAGATGGCAGGCCTCAAGTGGTGTCGGATAAATCGACACACAATGCATAATCGCGAAATCACATCCTCGATGCGTCAGGAAGCTGATGAGATCGTCAACCTCGCTTTGCGTTAACCCGCCGGTGGAGGCGATGACAGGAAGACCGGATGCGGCCACTTTCTCAAGCAGCGGCCAATCACGAGCCGAGCAGCTCGCTACCTTCATGACGTCGAAGCCCATCGCGACGATCCTATCGACCGACGCTTCATCGAAGGGCGTGCAGATCGACAACAGGCCATTGCGCTTGGTGGCGGCGAGAAGCTCCGCAAAGCCGTCCCAGGACAGCATGGTCGAGAGAAACCGCGGGACATGCTTGTTGGTGGGATGGGCGCGCTCGTCTTTGTGCACGAATTCCGGAAGGTCCCGAAACTGGAACTTCATGCCGGCGCGCACGCCGTGTTTCGCCACCGCTTTCGCGCAACCCTCGATGATTGCCAATCCGTGCTCGACGGAGCCTTGATGATTGTTGGCGACGTCGAGCACGAACAGATTGCGGAAGTCGAAGCCGCCGATCTTTTCCGCCATGGGTATATTCCTCTTCAAACTCGCGGATTTGATTTATTCAACGATAATAGCCGCTGGGACGTAGCCGCGGCTGTAGTCGATCTTCACCCGCCGGCCGGTTTCCGACGACTTATGCGCCGCGGCGATCACAAGCATGGTGTCAAGACCGCGCGCCAGCGCCAACGGCGACGCCGCGGCATCGCCCTCGAGGGCCGCCGCAATGTGCTTCAGTTCCTCGATAAAATCGTCGGGCCGAGTCTTGCTTACTTTCTGTTCGTTCGCAGGCTTGCCGGCAAGGCCCGTCACGACCACATCGGTCCCCGGTTCGCGCCCGCACCACCACTCAATATAGCCGCCCTCGCCCTGCAGCCGCGCCCACTTTCGCGGCGGCTGGGTAATGACATCCTGCACGCAACGGCCAACAAGGCCGGATTCCGTACGGAAATTCATGAGACAAA
>JAQSCR010000334.1 GCA_029945495.1 Pseudolabrys sp.
CGCGTCAAAACACAGAGCTAGAGCCCCGGCTTTGATTCTATCAAAGCCGGAAAGGCTCTAGATGGTCGGCGCGTTCTGCATGCGGCGCATGTCGCGGAACGAGATCAGCTTCTTGTTGCTCTCGTCCCACAACACCAAACGCACGCATTTGAGGCTGTCCCACAGGGTAACGCGGCCGATGGCGCCGAGCTCGGGGTTATCCTTGAGCACGCGGCCCAGCCGATAATACGGAATGCGGCTGCACAGATGATGCACATGATGGATGCCGATATTGGCGGTGAACCAGCGCAGGAAGCCGGGCAGCACGTAATACGAACTGCCGTGCAGCGCGACGTCGTGCCGGCTCCAGGTCGGGTTGTGTTCCCACACCGTGTTCTCGAACTGGTGCTGCACATAGAATAGCCAGACGCCCATGGTCGCCGCCAGGATCGTGACCGGCAGATGCACCAGAAGGAACGCGCCGAGGCCGATCTGCCAGATCAGCAGGCCGGCAACCAGGGCCACGGCGGCGTTGGTCGCCTGCGTGCTCAGCCACGGACCCCAGCCGGCGCGCATGAAACCGATCGGCAGCCGGTGCTGAATAATGAACATGTAGGCCGGGCCGACGCCGAACATCACCGCCGGATGACGATACAGCCGGTATTTCAGGCGGCCCCAGCGCGACAGCGCCAGATATTCTTTCACCGTCAACGTATCGATGTCGCCGATGCCGCGACGTTCGAGATTGCCGGAGGTGGCGTGATGGATGGCGTGGCTGCGGCGCCAGAAATCGTAGGGCGTGCAGGTCAAGACGCCGAGCGCGCGGCCGATCCAGTCATTGACCGATTTGTTGCGGAAGAAAGAGCCGTGGCCGCAATCGTGCTGAATCATGAACAGCCGCACCAGGAAGCCGGCGGCCGGC
Organism: Pseudolabrys sp.; assembly: GCA_029945495.1. Lineage (GTDB taxonomy): Bacteria > Pseudomonadota > Alphaproteobacteria > Rhizobiales > Xanthobacteraceae > Pseudolabrys. Next base: position 902 of record JAQSCR010000334.1, read on the forward strand.
ACCGACAGCAGCAGCGTCAGCCACCAGAAGCCGTAGCGGTAGGACAGCCACATCGTCACCCAGAGCGCGACCAGAGGACCTGCGCTGACGCCGATTTCGAGAATGCTGCGCCAGGTACTCGGTTCGCGATAGCGCAACAGGCGTTGGGTCCAGGCGCGCGCGTCGATCGGCCCAGCGATAGCCGCCGGCGCTTTATCTTGCTGCAAGCTGATGTCCTTTGCGTCTAAATGTGCGGTACAAGCCCGCCGGTCCAGTCTGGACCGCCGTTTACGCACGTTCGCAAGTTGAGGGAAGCTGAAGCTTGATCGATTACCGGGGCTTTTTTATGTCGACGGACCAACATAGCAATATCAGGGTCCACGCACCGGTTCCAGCTTGCCCCGCAGGAGTTTCAACATGATACCGACAGTCGCCATCGTCGCGCCGGGCAGCATGGGCGCAGGCGTCGCCGAGCGCCTCACCGGTCACAATGTGAAAGTGCTCACCTCGCTGGCCGGCCGCAGCGCCGCGAGCGCCAAACGCGCGGCTGCCGCCGGAATGCAGGCCGTCGACGACCGTCAGTTGGCGGAGGCCGACTTTTTAGTGTCGATTGTGCCGCCGGGCGAGGCTCTGGCGCTGGCGCAACGGCTGGCGCCGGTCTTGGCCGCCGCCAATCGCAAGCCGGTTTATGTGGAATGCAACGCCATCAGCCCGCCGACCCTGCTCAAGGTCGCCGAGGCAATTAAGCCGACCGGCTGCGCCTTTGTCGGCGCCGGCATTATCGGCCCGCCGCCCAAGCCGGGCTCGAGCAATACCAGGATTTACGCTGCCGGGCCGTTCGCCAGGAATTTCGCCGTGCTGAACGATTACGGCCTGATTGTCCGGGTGCTCGACGGCCCGCTCACCGCCGCCTCGGCATTGAAAATGTCCTACGCCGGCATCACCAAGGGTTTCACCGCGCTTGGCGCCGCGATGATGCTGGCGGCGACGCGCGGCGGCTCGGCCGAGGCGCTGAAGGCAGAGCTGGCCGAGAGCCAGCCGGAACTGCTCGGCTTTCTCGGCCGGTCGGTGCCGGGCATGTATGGCAAGGCCTATCGGTGGGTGGCCGAAATGGACGAGATTTCCGGCTTCGTCGGCGACAACTATGCCGAGAATGAAATGCTGACTGCGGCGGCGCGGTTCTATGAGCGCATGGCCGCCGATCAGGCCGGCGAGAAAAAGGAAATCGCGGTGATGGATCAATTTCTCGGAAAAAACACATGACCGAGCAACTCGTTCTGACCCAGCTCGAAGTCGGCTATCGCATTCTGACGCTCAACCGGCCCGACAAGCTCAATGCCTTCA
>JAQSCR010000335.1 GCA_029945495.1 Pseudolabrys sp.
AGTTACCTCAGTGGCTTCGCCGCTGTCGTCTATTTTGCCGCCCCGGTCATCGTTCTCTGTTTCGGGATTCTTCCGGTCAGTACCACGGCTTTCGAGTTCTTCCTCAGATTTCTGCCGTTCTTAGTCGTCAATCAGCTTCTGTTCATCGTGGCAGCGCGCGGCCTACCTACCTGGCGGGGCCAGCAATACAGCCTCGCGCTGTTCCCGATCTGGATTCGGGCGGTCGTCACTGCCGGAGCAAACGTGTTCTTCGGTCGGCCGCTCGACTTCGTTGTCACACCGAAGAATCGTCAGGCCGACGGCAGACGCTTGAGGCTTGTCGCGCCTCAGATCATCGTCGGCGTCATCTTGGCGATTGCGACCGTGGTCGGGGTAACACGGCTTGTACTCGGGTACGGCGAACCCATCGGCACAGCCGTCAATCTTGCCTGGGTCATTCTCGATCTCATCATTCTGAGCGTGCTCGTTTCCGCAGTACGGTACCGGGGTTTCACAGATAGGGAGGAATCACACTGATGGAGTGTTCAGTATTCGACCAGACCGGCGGGGTCAGCATCCTACGACTGAAGGGACGGCTCAATATGGTGTCGGCCGGGACTCTCAAGGCTGTTGTCGACTCGACCATTGCGGGCGGGCATCCACGCCTCGCCATTGATCTGTCGGGAGTGGAGTTCATTGACTCCTCGGGTCTTGGTGCACTCATCAACGCCCTCAAGGTGACGCGCCAAGCCGGCGGCGACCTCAGGATCGCCGCTCCTACCGAGCAGGTGAAACTCGTACTTCAACTCACTAACGTTGAGCGTGTACTTCCCGCGTACTCAGCAGCAGAGGTCGCTTTCGCTAATGGCTAGCACGCATCGGATCACCCTCGTCGCGCCACCCGATGACGTCAATAGCGTGCACAGTCTTCTCTCGGGCGTCTGGTCGGACTTCCCCTGGGTGACTGATACCGACCGGCTCAGCTTCGAGACCGCTCTGATCGAGCTTGCATCAAACGTCATTCGGCACGCCACAGACAGTGCGGGGATTAGCTGCGAGCTGTCCGTCGAGATTGTGGATGGAGCGCTCGAGGCACGCTTGAAGGACACGGGCGATGCGCGCGATATCGACCTGCACCCCCGCGGCATGCCCGATTTCCTTGCCGAGCAGGGTCGCGGCATTCCCCTGATTCAGGCCCTCGTCGACGAGGTTGAGTATGAGCGCGAAGGGTCACTGAACCATTGGCGCATCCGTGAGCCCAGAAGAGCAATACCGGGTGCTCGTCGTCGAAGACGATCCGGATGTCGCGCTGCTCACTCGCACGATCATCGAGCGTATGACGGGCGCCAAGGTCGTTGTGCTGAACGAAGCAAGTATCGTCATTGCGGTCATCGATACCTTTCACCCCGACGTGATCGTGACCGATATCGAAATGCCTGCGATAAGCGGCCTCGCGCTACTCGACCTCGTGCGCGACCATCGTGCCGGATTGCCGGTCGTTGTGATGACAGCACATGCCTCTACTGCCTACGCGATCCGAGCAATTCGCGGCCGCGCCGACGAGTTTCTTACCAAGCCCGTCTCGTCGGCTGATCTTGCCGCGGTCGTCGTGCGCCTCGCCGAGCAGTGGCGCAGCCTGCGACTGAGCGATCACGAACTCGAGCGTGCCGCAGAAGTGCAGCGCGGCTTGCTCCCGCGGAAATTTGTGGACCTTCAGGGCTACCGCCTGGCTGGCGGCTGCGCGCCGGCCCGCGTCGTTGGAGGGGACTTCTTTGATTGGTACCGGGTCGCCGGAGGTGTCGCACTGACGCTTGCCGATGTCATGGGCAAGGGCATCGGGGCCGCGATCATCGCCGCAACCGTCCGCGCGGTGTTGCGGTCAGAACTTACGGGGGGCGACCTCGCAACAGGAGTTGCGGCGGCCGCGGCTCGATTGGAGAGCGACCTTGAGCGGGCAGGCAGTTTCGCCACGGTGTTTCATGCCGTTGTCGACGCGCAGACGGGTGTCGTGAGGTACGTCGACGCGGGCCACGGCCTTTCGTTGCATGTCGGCAGCGACGGCAGCGTCAAGCGCCTCGCGACGACGAGTCTTCCGTTGGGGTTTCCTCTTGAAGCGGGAGTACACACCGGGTGGCGCGAGCATTCCGTGATCCTTGCGCCGGGTGACACGCTCGTTTCGGCTAGCGACGGTGTTCTGGACCTCTATGGCGACACGCTCGAAAGCCTTGACGAGGTTGA
>JAQSCR010000336.1 GCA_029945495.1 Pseudolabrys sp.
CGCGCGCAGGACACGCTCTTCAATCTCGCTCGAACTGGTCCAAATGCTTTCGTCATCCCAAGTGCACCAATAGATCCGGTTATTCCAAAGCACGAAATGCGATTCACACTTCGTGTCTCGCCAGTAGGAAGGAAACAACGTAATCGCGTTTCCGCGGGTATAGAATCGCCAAGCTGGACCAGCGCGGCGATCCAGATTGATTACTAGGGTGTCGGTGCAGCCGCATGGGCACAGCATTAACATCATTCGCGGCACTCCTCGGTGCACAATGGCGGTATCCCCCGGCAGCTTGAGAGACAATGCAGCCTCATCGCGGCTGGCGAATGTCCCAGTCGGTCGAATTCGATCAACTCTTGGCATATTCACCTTTTTCGATCCTGGAACATATCCGGTCGGCGATTACCAGTGCATAAGACCGGCGATCTTCTGATAGATTACGTAAAGCCTTATTTTTCAAATCGGAACGGGAAAGACGCGCAAAGCGCAACAAGCACCCACATAGTATAATTAAGGCCTCCGGGTCTTCTTTAACGCAGCACGTGACGACGTGCCGGATTTCGCGAACTGCTTTCCGCAACCATGCGAATCGAAAGTGATCGGAACTAGGCGGCGGTGGGCTAAGCGGAAAGGTCTTAAGGAATATTTCACTTACGAATCCACGCCAGGCAACCAAGGACTCTTCGCCGTCTCCGTCATCCATTCCAAATACTAGGCTCACCTCCAGAATCGCGGGATCAGCTGTGATCGGCCCGAAATCCTGCATCGACCCAAAATCGATCACAATCGCATCGCGCTGGCGCACCATCACGTTTCCGGCATGCAAGTCACCGTGGTAGATTCCCCGCCTGCTATTGATGCCAGTCGCTAGATTTTTCAGAATTTGGCCCAGTAATTTGGGATCCCGGCAATGGCTCTGTCGCCGTGCACGCGTGATTCTAGCGCGAGGAATTTCCGCAACCCGAACTTTCTTGTCAAAGAAAGTCTCGATAATCCCGGGTTCCGCCTGAGATTTGAGCACGTGGCTGCGAAGTCCCCGCAGTGTGACCTCAAATAGCGAGAAGATGGCTCCAGCACCTTGCCCATTCCGCAGCGTTTCACGTAGCGCGATCGCGCTATCGACAAAATTGCAGACCAGGGCGGCCGAGGTAAGAGTCGAAACACAGCGTGCCTCATTTAAGGACGGGCGCAAATGGAACGGAATAAACGGCTCGGCGCGCCTACGATAATTCTCCTTTTCGTCTTCAATATCCTGACGATTACCGATTTTGACAAAGAATGGCATCGGCTGGGGACCGAGCTCAGGCCCGGCTAGACTAGCAAATACGCGGTAGGTTCCTTTGGCTGTCTTCCCCCCGAGCAAGGGCTCAACGGTGATCGTGTCACAGTCCCAAAAGGCGCGCTGCAATAATTTACTGATAGCTGGATCCGCTTGGATTTTTAGGCCCGCAGTTTGGATTTTAGCTTTGCCCAGCTCAGGGCCGGGATCATGACGGGCGAGTTTTTCCGAAATGGCTGCAACCGTTTCATCGACCGCCCACAGAATTGGATATTTGGATGGCGCGGCGCCTATCCGCGCGTAGGCCGCATTTCTTGCGACGGCTACCCGGCCGCCGTCATGAGCACCGGTAGAAAATGAGGCCGTCATAAGGCCCATCTCGCAGGCACGATCAAACGGACCGGAAAAATACTGGTTTATTAGTCCAAATCGACCGGGATGGTCGGCTAACATAATACCCCGAGCGCTACTCAAAAGGGCGTCATCGAATTGATCCAGTTCGACGCGGACCGGAATCAGACCTCGTTCTATGAACGGGGCTTCGTCAAACGGCCGCGCCCCGACAACCAAAACCTTGGCGCGGTTGGACCTACTCATGACAGCCGTCCAGGTAGAGGCCACTCGTTGCCACGAGCGAGTGATCCGCGGGACGAACAAACGTAACAGGTGGGGTGGCAATCCATGATCGCGGATCGGGCTGAGCCGGTCATGGCATTATAGTTTATCAAACGCGCGGCACTGGGTATGCCCAGCGCGGCGCTTAGGAACATTGTCACCGCCATAGACGCCATCGTCGCATTCAAAGAAATGACGGCGGGGGCCGGTTCATGTGCTCCGACGACGTAGGGGTCGGCATTGCGTTCGAAATCGGTGAGCAGGTCCACTCGCGCAGCGTCTGGGTGTCGGAGATTTCCGCAGCGTCGGCCGCC
>JAQSCR010000337.1 GCA_029945495.1 Pseudolabrys sp.
TGACGCTGAAAGAGTAGATCTCGCCGGTTCCGGCAACCTCCCGCGCCTCGGTATCGTCGCTGAAGCAGTACGGACAGATCGTGCGCGGCGGGAAGTGATTCTGTCCGCACGCCTTGCAGTGCCGCACCGAAAAGCGGCCGTCGCCGCAGGCTTCCCACCAGCCTTGCGTTTCCGGATCAGGCTGCGGGCCGGCGATGTCGCGCGTCATGGTATCAGGCCCTTTCCAGAATGAGGGTCGCGCTGCCATGCCGCGTCGGCAAAGCGCCGCCTGTGCCATGGGCAATCGCCAGGTCGCAATTTTTCACCTGCACTGCCGGATGCGCCTCGCCGCGCAGTTGCCGCACGGCCTCGATGATCTTTGTCATGCCGCCGCGATTGGACGGATGATTGTTGCAAAGCCCCCCGCCGTCCGTGTTGAACGGCAGTTTACCGACGCCGGCAATCAGATTGCCGTGGGCGACAAAACGCCCGCCCTCGCCTTTGGCGCAGAAACCGAGGTCTTCCAGCGTAATCAGCACGGTGATGGTGAAACTGTCGTAGATCGACGCATATTTGATGTCAGCTGGCGTCACCTGCGCTTCGCCGAAGGCGCGAGGGCCGGACCAGGTGGCGCCCGATGTGGTCACATCGATCTTCCCGCCCATCGTGTGCTTGGTCGCAAAGCCCGTGCCGCGAATGCGCACCGGAGCTTTGCGCAATCCGCGGGCGATTTCGGGCCGCGTCACGATGACGGCGCCGCCGCCGTCGGTGATGACGCAGCAGTCGAGGCGATGCAGCGGGTCGGCGATTACCGGCGAGTTCACCACCTCCTCGACCGTGACCACGTCGCGCAATAGCGCCTGCGGATTGTGCTGGGCATGGTGCGATGCGGCAACCTTGATCCAGGCGAGTTGCTCACTGGTGGTGCCGTACTCGTGCATGTGGCGCATCGCCGACATGGCATAGAGCCCGACGACGGTGGGCCCATAGGGCAGCTCGAATTGCGCCTCGAACGCGTCCAAGCCCTTGGCCGCCACAATCGTCCCGGTTTTCGTACCGATCGCGCGGGGCCGGCCCGCCAGCGTCACCAAAGCAACGTTGCATTTGCCGGCCGCGATCGCCTCCGCCGCGTGCATGACATGAACGAGATAGGACGACCCCCAGGTTTCGCTCGTGTCCAGGTAGCGCAGCCGCAGGCCCATATAGTCGATGATGGAAAACGGCCCGGTGCCCGGCATTTCCCAGCCCGGCACGTCGCCGGCGCAGAAATAGCCGTCAACGTCATCCTTGCTTAAGCCGGCGTCCGCCAGCGCGCCGCGCGCCACCTCGGCATGCAGCTGGGCCAGCGATTTGTCGGGGGCATGGCGGGTCGGATGCTCATAAATTCCCGCAATGCACGCGTTGTCTCGAAATGTCATGCCAATCGCCCGTTTCGACCTGCCGTCCGGCAGGCGCGTAGAACATGATAAAGTATAACGAGTTTGACAAGGCTCCGGGGAGCGTTAATCTTGCAACCTAGCCCGACTTTCAAACAACGATCGGGAGGGAGGAGACCACCATGTATTTCAAGCAGATTTCGACGGCCGTTCTCGTCAGTGCCTTGCTGGCCGGCGTGGCCCATGCGGAGATCGCGAACAACCGCATTCGCATCGGCGTGTTGTCCGACCTGTCCGGTATCTACGAGCAGAATTCGGGCAATGGGTCGGTCGAGGCCGTTAAGATGGCGGTCGAGGAATTCGGCGGCAAAATCAACGGCGCGACCGTGGAAGTCCTCGCCGGCGATCATCAGAACAAGCCGGATGTCGGCGCATCCGTCGCCAATCGCTGGTTTGACGTCGAAGGCGTCGACATGGTGACGGATCTCGTCAACTCCGCCGTTGCGTTCGCGGTGGTCGATGTCGCGAAGGCCAAGAACAAGACCGTGATGCTGACGAGCGCCGGTTCCGCCGACCTCACCGGCAAGGCCTGCGCCCCGGATAATTCCGTGCACTGGATTTACGACACCTACCAGATGGGCAAGTCGATGGGTCTCGCCGTCCCCCAACTCGGCAAGAAGTGGTTCTTCATCACCGCCGACTATGCCTTCGGCATTGCGCTCGAAGGCGCGCTGATGAACTCCATCAAGCCGATGGGCGCGACCGTGGTCGGCTCCGTGAGGGCGCCGCTCGGCACCGCCGACTTCTCCTCCTTCGTGCTGCAGGCGCAGGCTTCCGGCGCCGACGTGGTGGCCATCAACAACGGTGGCGACGACGCCATAAATGCCGTGAAGGCAGCCCGCGAGTTCGGCCTCCAGGCCAAGGGCATCAAGGTCGTGGCGCTCGGCCTCGACTCGCTGCCAGCGATCAAGAGCGCCAGCCTCGATGTCGCGCAGGGCGGCATGTATGTGACGACCTGGCTCCCGGATATGTCGCCGGAGGCGCAAGCTTTCACCAAGAAGTTCATCGAACGCCGCAAGACGGCGCCGTCCACCTTCCAGGTCGGCACCTATTCGGCGGCGCTCAATTGGCTGAAGGCCGTGCAGGCGACCAACAGCAAGGACCCGAAGGTCGTTCTCGCCTGGATGCAGAAGCAGCACTTCAAGGACGCCTTCACCAACGGCGGCACGCTGCGCCCTGACGGCCGCATGGTCCATGACGTCTACCTGGTGCAGGTGAAGACGCCGGCCGAGTCGAAGAGCGAATGGGATATGCTCAAGGTGATCGCCACCATCCCGGGCGATCAGGCATTCCGCCCGATGGCCGACGGCGGCTGCCCGGCGCTGAAGAAGTAAGTTTGTTCTAGACGGCTAACGTCGGGTCGCGTGGCATGTGCCGCGCGGCCCGATAGCCTATTTCCGGGAAGAGGCAATGCAGCAAGCCGAGCCGATTTTGCGCATGGTCGACGTGCGCAAGACCTTTTCCGGATTTTCCGCCGTGGCCGGCGTCACGTTCGAGGTGAAGCGCGGATCGATTCACGCGCTGATCGGCCCGAACGGCGCGGGCAAGACCACGTTGTTCAATCTGGCGACCAAGTTTCTTAAACCCAGCAGCGGCCAGATTATCTTCAAGGGCCGCGACATCACTGCCCTTTTGCCCAGCGCCGTGGCGCGGCTCGGCATGGTGCGCTCGTTCCAGATCTCGGCGGTGTTCCAGACCATGACGGCGCGCGAAAATGTGCGCGTCGCCCTGCAGACGACGCGCGACGACTGCTTTTCATTCTGGCGTCCGCAAGGCGTCCTTAATGTGCTCAACGACAGGGCCGACGCGCTGCTGGCGGATGTCGGCCTCTCCGACCTGCGCGAGCGCAAGGTGACCGAGCTTGCCTACGGCCAGCGCCGCGCGCTCGAACTGGCGACCACGTTGGCGCTCGATCCCGAGTTGCTGCTGCTCGACGAACCGACAGCCGGCATGGGCCGTGAGGACGTGGGCCGGATTGCCGCCATGATACGGCGCGTCGCTCAAAACCGGACCGTCCTGATGGTCGAGCACAATCTGTCTGTCGTGTCCGACCTGTCCGACCGCATTACCGTTCTCGCCCGCGGCGAAGTGCTGGCCGAAGGCTCCTATGCCGAGGTGGCGAGCGATCCCGCCGTCAAGACCGCCTATATGGGGACGGCGCATGGCTGACGTACCGAGCATCGCGCTGACCGACGTTCACGGCTTTTACGACGATTCACATGTGCTGCATGGGCTGTCGCTCGAGGTCGCGCGTGGCGAAGCCGTCAGCATCATCGGCCGCAACGGCGCCGGCAAGACGACGACGATGCGGGCCATCATGGGCCTGCTCGACAAGCGCAGCGGCTCGATCCGCGTCAAGGGCCACGAGGTGATCGCGGCCCCGCCCGAGCGCATCGCGCGGCTCGGCATCGGATATGTACCGGAAGAGCGCGGCATCTATGCCAGTCTCGACGTCACCGACAATCTGATGCTGCCGCCGCGGCTCAACAATAACGGCACCAGCCTCGAGGACATCTACAAACTATTCCCCAACCTGCTGGAACGCCGCCACAGCCAGGGCACGCGGCTTTCCGGCGGCGAGCAGCAGATGCTGGCCTTCGCCCGCGTGCTGCGCACCGGCGCCGACCTATTCCTGCTCGACGAACCCACCGAGGGCCTGGCGCCGGTTATCGTCCAGCAGATCTGCGAGGTCATCGTCGGCATGAAAGCGAAAGGCAACACCATCGTACTTGTCGAACAGAATTTCCACGTCGCGTCGCTCATTGCCGATCGCCATTACATCATGGAGCATGGCCGGATCATCGACTGCATCGGGCGCGCCGAACTCACCACCAAGGCTGACCGCATCACGGCGGCACTGGGAATTTGATATGAACGGGCAAGTTATCGCGGGACAATTGCTGGTCGGCCTCATCAACGGCTCGTTCTACGCCATGATGAGTCTCGGCCTCGCCGTCATTTTCGGTCTGCTCAACATCGCCAACATCGCCCAGGGCGCATTTTACATGATGGGCGCTTTCTTCTCGTGGATGCTGTTGCGCTGGGGCGGCATCGGTTATTTCCCGGCGCTCGTGCTGGTGCCGCTCGGCGTCGGCCTGATTGGCATGGCGATCGAGCGGCTGCTGCTGGTGCACGTCTACAAGCTCGACCACATGTACGGGCTGCTGCTGACATTCGGCATCCTGATGTTCACGCAAGGGCTGTTCGTCTGGCTGTTCGCGACAGCGGGACGGCCTTATCCAGTGCCGCCGGCTTTGTCGGGCGGCTTCGATCTCGGCTTCATGTTCCTGCCGAAATATCGCGCGTGGATCATCCTGACTTCGATGACCTTCTGTCTGGCGACCTGGTTCGTCATCGAAAAGACGCCGGTCGGCCGTACGCTGCGCGCGGCAACCGAGAAACCGATGCTGACGCGCGCCTTCGGCGTCAACGTGCCGGCGCTGATGACTTTCGGCTTCGGCGTCGGCGTCGCGCTGGCTGGAGCTGCCGGCCTCCTGGCCGCGCCTATCTATTCGGTGAGCCCGATCATGGGCGGCGATCTCATCATCGTCGTCTTCGCCATCGTCGTCATTGGCGGCATGGGATCGATCCTCGGGTCGATCGTCACCAGCCTGTCGCTTGGGCTGCTCGAAGGCCTGGCGCGGGTGGTCTATCCGCAAAGCGCGAACATGGTCGTGTTCATCATCATGATCGCGGTGCTACTGATCCGGCCGGCCGGCCTTTTTGGCCGGGAGCGGTAAGGACATCCTCATGAAAATGAATTTCGACAAAGCCGGCTGGATCGTCTTGATCGTCGCACTGCTGGTAGCGCCGTGGATTTTCTATCCGCTGCTGCTGGTGAAAATCCTCTGCTACGCGCTGTTTGCCAGCGCTTTCAACTTGCTGCTCGGCACCTGCGGACTGATGTCGTTCGGTCATGCCGCCTTTTTCGGCACGGCCGCCTATGTGGCGGGCCATGCGGCGAAGGTGTGGGGCCTGCCTTTTGAGGCTTGCCTTGCGGTCGGCGTGGCCGCGGCCGCAGCTGTCGGCGCCGTCTTCGGCTATCTCTCCATCCGCCGCCAGGGCATCTACTTCGCGATGATCACGCTGGCGCTGGCGCAGTTGATCTACTTTCTCGCGCTGCAATTGCCATTCACCCACGCGGAAGACGGATTGACGTCGATTCCGCGCGGCAAGGTGCTCGGCCTGTTCTCGCTCGACGACAATATCGTCCTCTACTATACGACGGCGGTCATTTTCCTGGCGGCCTTCTCCTTTATCTACCTCGTCATCAATTCGACATTCGGCCAGATCGTGCGCGCGATCCGCGACAACGAAATGCGCGCGGTCTCATTGGGCTACGACGTCAATCGCTACAAGCTTCTGGCCTTCACCCTGTCAGCGGCGATCGCCGGACTCGCCGGCGCCAACAAGGCGATCGCGTTCAAGCTCGCAACGCTTGTCGACGTCCACTGGACGACCTCGGGCAACGTCATTCTGATGACCTTGCTCGGCGGACTCGGCACGTTATTCGGGCCGGTCGCCGGCGCCCTGGTGTTCGTCATGCTGGAGAATTATCTCGCTGATTCGGGACTGCCGGTGCAGCTCGTGATCGGCGCCATATTTATTCTCTGCATCCTGCTTTTCCGCCGCGGCGTCATCGGCGAAATCGAGCGATTGGTTCTGCGACGGTCGTGAGACTGGGCGCGCCCAGACCCGGTTTGCGGAGCCAATTTCAACAATCCCCGGACTTTATTCGACGATGCGATAACGCCGCCGAGGTCCTCGATCATCCGCCGCGTTGTCGCCGGGCCTATGTGCCCCGCCTTCGATTTCCCGGTTTAGCCTTTGAGCGTTTCCGGCATTTCCAAGATGCGTGCATATGTTCTAGGATCACAATGAGATTGAGTAATTTCTCTGTTAGACAATTCGGTGGGCCATGTCGAAAATCAATCCTAATCCTTTCACGACGCGGCCCGAGATCGACGGCACTTTCGGCGTCGTCACCTCGACGCACTGGATCGCCACCGCAGTCGGCATGGCGGTGCTGGAAAAGGGCGGCAACGCCTTCGATGCCGCGGTGGCCACCGCGTTCACGTTGCAGGTCGTCGAGCCGCATCTCAATGGGCCGGGCGGCGACGTGCCGATCATCGTCCATGACGTCAAACGTGGCCGGACCGAGGTTATTTGCGGCCAGGGGCCGGCGCCGGCCGGCGCAACCGTCGCGCATTTCCGCAAGCTCGGCCTCGACCTGATCCCCGGCACCGGCCTGCTCGCCACCTGCATTCCCGGCATGTTCGACGCCTGGATGTTGCTGTTGCGCGACTACGGCACCATGACGCTTTCCGAGGTTCTCACCCCCGCGATCGGCTACGCCAGCGGCGGTCATCCTCTGGTCGAGCGCGCCAACGCCACCATCACCACGGTTGCCGACCTGTTCCGCGATCACTGGCCAACCTCGGCCGCGGTCTATCTGCCGAACGGCGAGGTGCCGGCCACCGGCACGCTGTTCACCAACAAGGCCATCGCCGACACCTACAGCCGCGTCCTCAAAGAGGCGGAAAGCGCCGGCGGCAACCGCGAGGCGCAGATCGAGCGCGCCCGCAAAGTCTGGTCGCAGGGCTTCGTCGCCGAGGCGATCGACCGCTTCTGCCGCACCCAGTCGCTGATGGACGTCAGCGGCACGCCGCATGGCGGCGTTCTCACCGGCGACGACATGGCGAAGTGGCAGGCAACCGTCGACGCGCCGCTCACCTATGATTACGGCGACTACACCGTGTGCAAGGCGGCGTGGAGCCAGGGCCCGGTGTTGCTGCAGCAACTGGCGCTGCTCAAGGGGATGGGTCTCGACGCGCTCGACATGGTCGGCCCCGATTTCATCCATCTGCAGGTCGAAGCCTCCAAGCTCGCCTTCGCCGACCGCGAAAAATTCTATGGCGACCCGGACGTCGTCGAGGTGCCGATGGCGACATTGCTGTCGGACGCCTACAACAAAGAACGCCGCAAGCTGATTTCCGAGGCCGCATCGCTGGAACTCCGGCCGGGTTCGGTCGGCGACTTCGGCACGGTGATGAAACTGCGGCGCGAAGAGGGCCAGCGCAGCGCGGTCGGCGCGCTCGGCGCCGGCGAGCCGACGGTCGGCCGGCTCGGTGAAGTCAACGGCGATACCGTGCATTTCGACATCATCGATCAGGCCGGCAACATGGTGTCGTCGACGCCGTCCGGCGGCTGGCTGCAATCCTCGCCGGTGATCCCCGAACTCGGCATTTGCCTCGGCACAAGGGCGCAGCAGTTCTGGCTCGAGGAAGGCCACCCGAATTCGCTGGCGCCGGGAAAAAGGCCGCGCACGTCGCTGTCGCCAACGATGGCTTTGCGCAACGGCGAGCCCTATCTCGCCTGGGGTTCGCCCGGCGGCGACCAGCAGGATCAGTGGACGACGTTGTTCTTCCTGCGTCACGTGCACGGCAAGATGAACATGCAGGAAGCGATCGACGCGCCGGCCTGGCATTCCGAACATTTCCCGATCTCGTTCTGGCCGCGCACCGCGCGCCCCGGCGTGCTGGTGATCGAAAGCCGTGTGCCCAAGCCGACCATCGCCGAGCTCGAGCGGCGCGGCCACATTGTCGAGGTCGGCCCGGCCTGGTCGGAAGGCCGGCTGACGGCGGCCTCGCGCGACGGCCGCCGCCGCCGTGCCGCCGCCAATCCGCGCGGTATGCAAGGCTATGCGGCCGGCAGGTAACGCATGACCTGGTCGATCGTCGCACGCGATCCAGCAACCGGGTGCTTCGGCATTGCCGTGGCGACGAAATTTTTCGCCGTTGGCGCGCGTGTGCCTTTTATTGCCGCGCAAGTCGGCGCCGTGGCGACGCAGGCGCTGGTCAATCCGTTTTACGGCACCAATGGCCTGAAGATGCTGCGCGACGGCATGAGCGCCGCCGCGGTGGTGAAAGCGTTGACCGACGCCGATGCCGGCCGCGACCATCGTCAGCTACATATCCTTGACGCTACCGGCCGCATCGCCGCGCATACCGGCAAAGCCTGCGTCGACTGGTGCGGGCATAGTCACGGCGACGGCTTTTCGGTTGCCGGCAATATGCTGGCTGGGCCGCGCGTACTCGACGACACCGCCGCCGCCTACGCGGCTCATGCGGCCCTGCCCTTCCCGCGCCGGCTGATCGCGGCGATGCTGGCGGGCGAAGCCGCCGGCGGCGACAAACGCGGCAAGCAGTCGGCCGGCTTGCTGATCTACGGCGAGGAGGAATGGTCCGATCTGGACCTTCGCGTCGACGATCATGCCGAGCCGCTCCTTGAGTTGGAGCGCCTCGAACGCATCAGCCGGGAGCGCTGGATGGCATTCAGGCGCTGCCTGCCGAGCAAGCGCGATCCGGTCGGCATCACCGAACGCGCGCTCATCGAACAGGAAATCGCGCGCTCGCTCGCGGCCGGGAAAAGCCAATGAGCGCGGCGCCTCTCGTCGAAATTTCCAACCTGAAGGTCGTCTTCCACGGCGACCGCGGGCGAACGACGCATGCGGTCAACACCGTCAATTTCGATCTGGCGCGCGGCGCGACGCTCGGCATCGTCGGCGAATCCGGGTGCGGCAAGAGCGTCACCTCGCTCGCCATCATGGGCCTGCTGGCGAAAGGCTCGGCCGAAGTGACCGGCACCGTGCGGTTCGACGGCATCGATCTGCTCGCTTTGCCCGACAACGCGCTGCGCGATCTGCGCGGCAATCGCCTCGCCATGATCTTCCAGGAGCCGATGACCTCACTCAATCCGGCCTATACAATCGGCGAACAGATCGTCGAGGTGCTGGTGCGGCATCGCGGCCTGACCCGCGCGCAGGCGCGCGAGCGCGCCATCGCGCTGTTGCGGGACGTGCACATCCCCTCGCCCGAACAGCGCGTCGACGACTATCCGCACAAATTGTCGGGCGGTATGCGCCAGCGCGCGATGATCGCGATGGCATTGGCCTGCGACCCACAGCTCTTGATCGCCGACGAACCAACGACCGCGCTAGACGTCACCATCCAGGCGCAGGTCCTCGACCTGATCCGCACGCTGAAAGAGCAGACCGACGCCGCGATCATCCTGATCTCGCACGATCTTGGCGTGGTCGCGGAAGTCTGCGACGAAGTCGCGGTGATGTATGCCGGTGAAATCGTCGAACGCGCGCCGGTCGACGCGCTGTTTACGACGCCACAACATCCTTACACGGTCGGACTGCTGGCTTCGATCCCGCGGCTCGACCGCCGTGTCGACCGGCTCGCCACCATCGAGGGCTCGCTTCCGAATATGACGGCGCTGCCGCAGGGCTGCCGCTTCGCGCCGCGCTGCCCATTCGCCAGCGACATCTGCGTCAGCGCGCCGCCGCCGATCATCGACGTCGGTCCGCGTCATTGGTCGCGCTGCGTCAAGGCGCCGCTGGAGACATTGCCCCCATGATCGCACCGCTGCTCGAAATCGAAGGACTGGTCCGTCACTTCACCGCGCGCCGCTCGGTGTTCGGTCGGCCGACCGCGACCGTCAAGGCGGTCGACGGCATCGACCTGACGTTACAAGCCGGTCAGACCTTGGCGCTGGTCGGCGAATCCGGCTGCGGCAAATCCACCGTCGGACGCCTCATTCTGCGGCTGATCGAGCCGACCGCCGGCAAGCTGCGCTTCGACGGCCGCGATGTTCTCGGCTTTGATGAGAAGCAACTGCGGGCGTTCCGGCGTGAGGTGCAGATCGTCTTTCAGGACCCTTACGCCTCGCTCAATCCGCGCATGACGGTGCAGCAACTGCTCGCCGAGCCTTTGGCCTTGCACGACATCGTGCCGGCTGAGCAACGTAACGACCGCGTCGCCGAGTTGCTGGCTTTGGTCGGGCTTGAGCCGCGTTTCGCGCCGCGTTATCCGCACGAATTCTCTGGCGGCCAGCGCCAGCGCATTGCCATCGCGCGGGCGCTGGCGGTGGAGCCAAAGCTCATTGTCTGCGACGAGCCGGTGTCGGCGCTCGATGTTTCGGTGCGTTCGCAGATCCTCAATCTCTTGACCGATCTGCAGCAGCGGCTGGCGCTGACCTATGTTTTCATTTCGCACGACCTTTCGGTGGTCAAGCACATCGCCAATCGCGTCGCGGTGATGTATCTCGGCAGAATCGTTGAAATGGCTGAGGCCGATGAGTTGTTCGCCAACCCGCGCCATCCCTATACGCGGGCGCTGTTTTCGGCGATTCCCGTGCCGCGCCCCGACGCGCGCCGGCAGCGGCAGATCCTGGAAGGCGACGTTCCCAGCCCCTTGTCGCCGCCGAGCGGCTGCCACCTGCATCCGCGCTGCGCCTACGCGGTCGAGCGCTGCATGGTCGAGCGGCCGCTATTGGTCTCGGACGCGGCGGGTCATGCCGCCGCCTGCCACCGCTGGCCGGAACTGCCCGCCGCCCCCGCTTTGGCGGCTGGGACCGCGCCCAGCCCAAGCCTTGAGCGATTAATGGAAAAATTTGCCCGAAAGACCGGCGTGCCAGCCCCGGCCGGTGTTGATACACTATAGACTGAGGCGAACGGCCGGCGTCGTCGACCGCGCGACGAGAAACCTAAAGCTTGAGGGGAACCAGCATGAAAACCTTGCGCCTGACGTTGGCGGCTGCCTTGCTCGCCTTGACCTGCGGCGCGGCCGCGGCCCAGAGCACCTTGCGTATCGGGCTCGCCGAAGACCCGGACGTGCTGGACCCCTCGCTCGCCCGCACCTATGTCGGGCGCATCGTATTTGCCGCATTCTGCGACAAGCTGTTCGATATCGACGCAAAGCTCAACGTCGTGCCGCAACTGGCGCTGTCGCATGAGACCTCGGCCGACGGCAAGACCGTCACCATCAAGTTGCGGCCGGGTGTCAAATTTCAAGACGGCGAGCCCTTCAATGCCGAAGCTGCCAAGTTCTCGCTTGAGCGGCATCTCACCGTCGCCGGCTCGTTCCGCAAGCCGGAACTGGCCGCCATCGATCATATCGACGTGGTCGATCCGCTGACCATCAAGATTGCGCTAAAATCGCCGTTTTCTCCTCTGATCGCGGCACTGACCGACCGCGCTGGCATGATGGTGTCGCCGAAGGCGGCCAAAGCCGAAGGCGACAAATTCGGTCTGCATCCGGTCTGCGCCGGCCCTTATAAGTTCGTCGAACGCGTGCAGCAGGATCGGATCGTGTTCGAGAAGTTCCAGGACTATTGGGACAAGGCGAATGTCCACATCGACCGTGTCGTGTTCCTGCCGATCGTCGACGCCACTGTGCGCCTGGCCAATCTCAAATCCGGCGGCCTCGACCTGATCGAGCGCGTACTGGCGACCGACATCAAGGACGTGCGCGCCGACAAGAATCTCAAGCTCGCGACCGCGCTCGAACTCGGCTACCAGGGCATCGACATCAATGTCGGCAAAGGCGACGCCGCCAAGGGCCCGCTCGGCCAGTCGGCGAAAGTGCGCCAGGCGCTAGAACTCGCCATCGACCGCACGGCGCTGAACCAGGTCGTGTTCAACGGTGAATTCGTCCCCGGCAATCAATGGGTCAGCCCTGAGAACCCATATTATCAGAAAGCGTTTCCGGTACCGAAGCGCGACGTTGCCAAGGCCAAGGCGCTGCTGAAGGAAGCCGGCGTCACGGCGCCGTTCGACATCGACTTCATGGTCCCGAAGGGCGCCGAAACGCAGGCGGTCGCCGAAGTTGTCCAGGCGATGGCGGCCGAGGTCGGCATCAACATGAAGATCAGGGTCACCGAATTTGCCACCTCGCTCAAGCAGGCCGAGCAAGGCAACTACCAGGCCTTCATGCTGGCCTGGAGCGGACGCACCGATCCGGACGGCAACACCTACATCTTCTTCAAGACCGGCGCCCCGCAGAACTACATGGGATACAAGAGCCCCGAGGTCGACAAACTGCTCGACGAGGCCCGCGTGCCGTCCGATTTTGCCGCGCGCAAGGCGATCTACGAGAAGGTCACCAAACTCGCGCTCGAGGATGTGCCGAAGATCTACCTCTATCACCGCCGCATCCTGATCGCGCACACCGCCAAGCTGGAAGGCTATACACAGATGCCGGACGGGCTGGTGCGCGTGGTCGGACTGAAGCTGAAGTGACGGCGCCTGCGCCGCGGCGCCGGGAGCTAAGACAATGCTGAATTTCCTCGGCAAGCGACTGCTGCAGCTGATCCCGACGCTGTTCTTCGTTTCGGTGATCATCTTTTCGCTGCAGCAGCTGCTGCCGGGCGATCCGGCAACGATCATGGCCGGCGAAGACCGCGATCCCGAGGTAATCGCCCAGATCCGGCACCAGTACCGGCTCGATCAGCCGATTCCGGTGCAGTACGTCTATTGGGTGAAGGGCGTGTTCTCCGGCGACCTCGGCGAGTCGATGCGCATTCACGTGCCGGTGCTGGATCTGATCGCGCAAAAACTGCCGGTGACGATCCAGCTCGCGGCGATGGCGTTCATCATTGCGTTGGTCATCGGCGTCGGCGCTGGCGTGCTGTCGGCGGTCAAGAAGGGCACCGCCTGGGACTACGCGGCCAATGCCTTTGCCTTGTGGGGCATCTCGACGCCGAATTTCTGGCTCGGCATCATGTTGATCTTTTTCTTCTCGGTGAAACTGGGATGGCTGCCCGCGGCGGGCTACGTGCCGCTATCGGAGGATTGGCGGGCGAGCCTGGCTTCGACAATCATGCCGGCCTTCGTCCTCGGCAATTCGATCGCGGCCGTATTGATGCGTCACACCCGCAGCGCCATGCTGCAGGTGCTGGAAAGCGACTACGTGCGCACCGCCCGCGCCAAAGGCCTCACCGAACGCATGGTCATCGTCAAGCACGCCATGCGCAACGCACTGACCCCGGTGATCACCTTGGGCGCGCTCGAACTCGGCACGTTGTTGTCCGGCGCGGTGCTGACCGAGCAGATATTCACCATTCCGGGCTTCGGCAAGCTGATCGTCGACGCGGTGTTCAACCGTGACTACGCCGTGGTCCAGGGCGTCGTGCTGGTGACCGCGACGATCTACATCGCGCTCAATCTCCTCGCCGATATCGCCTATATCCTCGTCAATCCGCGGCTACGCGGTTGACACCATGACCGACGCCCCCTTCACCGCTGCCCTGCTCAAAAGCGCCGACGCGGTCGAGTCGCCGCTGCGGCGCGCGCTGCGCCGGCTGATGCGCCGCAAGGGCGCGATCTTCGGTCTGGCCATCATCGTGCTGTTTCTGGCGATTGCCATTTTTGCGCCGCTGCTCACCCCCTACGACCCGATCGTGCAGAGCTGGACGGCGGTGCGTAAACCGCCCTCCGCCTTGCACTGGTTTGGCACCGACGACCTCGGCCGCGACATTCTGGTGCGCGTGTTCTACGGCGCGCGCGCCTCGCTGATGGCCGGCGTCATTTCGGTCGGCATCGCGCTGGCAATCGGCGTGCCTCTTGGCCTTGCGGCCGGCACGCTCGGCGGCTTCTTCGATGCGCTGATCGGCAGGCTGACCGACGCCATGCTGGCCTGCCCGTTTCTCATTCTCGCCAGCGCCCTGGCGGCGTGTCGAGGCCCCAGCCTCGGCAATGCGATGATCGCCATCGGCGTCACCACGACGCCGATATTCGTGCGGCTGACGCGCGGCCAGGTGCTGGCGGTCAACGTCGAGGAATATGTCGCGGCCGCGCGCGCGATCGGCAATCCGCGCTGGCGGATCGCGCTGGTGCATATTCTGCCGAACATCCTGCCGGCTTTGCTGGTGCAGGCGACATTATCGATCGCCGCCGCGATCATCGCCGAAGCTTCGCTGTCGTTCCTCGGGCTGGGCCAGCAGCCGCCCGATCCGTCCTGGGGCAGCATGCTCAACTCGGCGCAACGCTTCCTGATCAACGCGCCGTGGATGGCGGTGTGGCCGGGACTGGCTATTTTTCTCACCGTGCTGTCGTTCAATCTGGTCGGCGACGGCTTGCGCGACGCGCTGAACCCGCGGGAAAATTAGCGGTGCAGGCTCTCGGCCCGATTGCTCCCTGAAAAAATACGGCGCGTCGCATTGATGAGCCTATTCCACTCACGGCGCCACGACGATACGTCCTTTCATGTTGGGATGATACTTGCAGAAGTACGCGACGCTGCCCGCCTTTTTCAGCAACAGGCTCGCGGTTTGCTTTGGCCCAATCATGACATCCCATTCCTTGTCGGATGCCGTGGCCGTGTGCGCCAGAATGTCCTTGTTGTCCCAGACAATTGTGTCACCGACTTTGGCCTTCACTTCGGTGGGTGAGAACACCAGTTTGTCGATCGTGACATTTATGGTTTCGGCATGCGCCGAGACGAACCCCAGCCAACACAAAGCGAGAGCCGTCAGAATCCATCTCGGCGTCATGGCGGCGTTCCTTACTTCAGTTCGCTGGCAACATGCTCGGCATGCTGCTCATGGCCCTGGAAGATCTTCAGGCCGGTTTGCAGCAGGCTCTTGAGTTCGCCGTTGCTGGCCGACGGGATCAGCAAGGTCTCAAGCGCGCCATTGACGGTCTTGTGATAGGTGACCTCGTTGGCGACATAGGCCTTGTCGAAGGCCGCGCCGCTGAGCTTCGCCAGTTCGGCCCGCTTGTCGGCGGCCGCCTTGGTCAGCGCCTTGCTGGTGTCGTTGTCTTGCGGTGTGACGCCGAGCTTCTTCACCAGATCGAGCGCCTGCTTGTTCACCGCGGCATGGTCGCGCACCATATCGTCGGCGAAGGCCTTGACGTCCTTGTTCTTGGTGATCGCCAGCGCCTGCTTGGCCGCCTCGATATCGAGCTGCCCCGCCGTATAGGCGATGTGGGCGATCTGCGGGTCGGTCGGCTTGGCGCCTGCTTGCGCGAAGGCCGCACCGGGCAGCAGACAAATCGCAGTGATAGCCGCAATCAATTTAACGTTCATGGGTGTTCTCCGTTTTACGCCGGCCGAATGGCCGTGTCTTGCATCAACTCCCTGTTGGATGCGCGACGCGGGCGGAGGTTCCCGGATTAACGGCAGACCAGACCGACTATTTTTTCGGTCATAGCCGCGCAGTGGCGATCACCAAACGGAAAAGTGCTGGTGAGCGCCGGCCCCAATTGACTCTCCAAGGCATCGCGCAAGAGCGCGCGAGCACGGTGCAGCCGCGTTTTCACGGTTTCCGGCTTAAGATTGAACAAATCGGCGGTTTCTTCGACGGTCATGCCTTCGACCACACGCGCGACAAAGACGACCCGGAATGAATCCGGCAACTGATCGATCGCCTTCTCGAGGACGACGCGGATTTCACCTTGCGCCATTGTTTTCTCCGGGTCTGGGCTGACCGCCGAGGCAGGAAACTCGATGATCTGCGCCTGCGTGCGATTTTCGCCGTAGGTCGCCCAATCGACAGTCGGCCGCTGCTTGCGCAAACGGCCGAGGGCTTCGTTCATCGCGATACGGGTAATCCAGGTGCCAAAGGCCGCGTCGCCCCGAAACATGTCGAGGCCGGTAAAGGCGCGCACATAGGTCTCCTGCACCACGTCTTCGGCTTCGGCGTCATTGCGCAAAATGCCGCGCGCGACGCGAAATAGCCTGCGGTTATATCGGGTGGTGATCGCACGTACCGCGGCTTCGTCGCGAAACAGGGCGCGGCGCACCAACTCTTCGTCGGCGGCAGCGTCGGTTTCAGCCTTGGGGACCGGGGTCAGCGCCATGCGTGCATCCTTGGTTACAATGCCTTAGATGCGAACTGGAGCAAAAGGTTCCCGGGTCATTCGGCCGAGTTAAGTCCGGACCCAATCAAGGAAATGGTGCAATCACCGGGCGATTCAAGGGAAGCGACCATGCCGATTTCGACAGCGCGAAAATCGGTCAGGCTGACTCCAACAGCTGAGCACGTGGCCAAAGCAGTTGCGCGCGTCGGCCCGGCACGAAGCCCCGGCCCCGCGGCTGGGGCTTCTGTCACTTGAGCGAACCTAAGCCTCGCAGCCGGCCACAGGGCCTGCTATTGACCCCTGCGGCGCGCGTCGCGGAGCCGCGCGGGATTGCATACGGGAATTCAGGAATGAAAATGACGACCAAGGGCGTCGGCCTTGCCATCATCGGCGGCGGACGCGTCGGCTTGTTTCGCGGCGAAGTCGCCGCGCGCCATCCGGCGGTGGAATGGATCGGGCTGGCCGAAAAGAATCCGAATCGCGCCGGCGAAGTCGGCCCGAAAATCAGCGCCGATTTCGTCACGCAGAGCCACGTCGAACTGATCAACCGGCCGGAAACCACGGCCGTCATTATTGCGACCGACGAGCATCTGCATGTCGCGCCGATCATGGCGGCGATCGAACGCGGGCTGCCGATGCTGATCGAAAAGCCGCTCGCGACCAATCTCGCGGAATCGGCCAAGGTTCTCAAGCTGATCCAGGATGCCAAGATCGACGCTGTCGTCGGCTATACACAGCGCTTCCGCCGGCGCTGGCTGGCGGCCAAGGAAAAGTGCCGCACCGGCGCGCTTGGCGATGTCACGCTAGTGACGTCGCGCGCCTTCATGAACCGGCTGGTCGCGATCGACAATTACAAGCGCACCGACGATCCGGCCACCATCTCGCCGATGGTGATTTCCGGCACGCATGCGCTTGACATCTGCATGTGGTGCCTCGAAGGCAAGACGCCGGTCGAGGTCTATGCCCGCTCGATCGATAAAGTCTTGGGCCCGCTCTACAAGGGCATCGACGCCACCGCCGGCATGATCACCTTCAGCGACGGCACCATCTATCATCTGAATATCTCCTGGGCGTTGCCGGTCACCTGGCCGGGCGCGGTCTATTCGCTGGAGGTCGGCATTGTCGGCTCAACCGGCGTACTGACCATCGACGACACCCACCGCGACATCGTGCTGGCGGTGTCGAAGGCGCAGTCGGAAGGCTACAATCCGGACGCGACGCGGCTGGTGGATTTCATGGGCTCGTACCCGCCCGGCGATATGGCATTCGGCGAATTGCGCGGACCGATGGCCGACGAGACCGTGAGCTGGCTCAACCGGGTGTCGATGGGGCTGCCGACCGCCGCCGCGACGGTCGAAGAAGCGCATCGCAATCTGATGCTGACCAAGGCGATGGACCTTTCGGCCAAGCGCAAGGCGCCGGTGAAACTGCCGCTCGACGCAGCGGATTTCATGGCGGTGGCTTAACTCATCCTCCGCTCATTCCCGCGGAAGCGGGAATCCAGACTTTGCAAAGAACTGGGTCCCCGCCTTCGCGGGGACGAGCGGATATCTACCGACTTGCTAGTGGTCTAATCGAAAGCTCTGTAGCAAGTCGGTCGAGCTGCGTTATCAGTTCGCCCGGCAGCGCAAGACCATTGGCCAGGCGGTCGGCGCGGCGCTTGGCACGCTGGTCGCCCGGCAGGCGCACCGCGTCACTGCCCGGCAGCGCTTCGGAATTGCGCAGGCTGCGAATATGACGATCGACTTCGGCCTTGAATGCCTCGATCGCCTGGAACCGGCTGGGATCGAGCGCAAGGACGAACTGCCCGGTATTGGTGACCTTGCTGGGGTCGGCGTTAAAGTCGACGCAGTCCCGGCCGAACAGCGCGCCGTTGAGCGTGCCGGCTAGTAACCCCAGCATCAGCGCCAGGCCCGCGCCTTTATAGCCGGCCATCGGCAGCAACAGCGCCTCGGCGCTCTTGTGCGGATCGGTGACCGCCGCGCCGGTCTTCGGATCGATCATCCAGTCACCCTGCAGCGGGCGGTTCAGCAGTTTATGATTCTTTATCGTGCCGTAGGACACGATCGAGGTGGCGATATCCAGGACCAAAGGCGGTTCTTCGCCGGCAGGAATCGCAATCGCCAGCGGATTGGTCCCGAGCAGCGGCTCGGCGCCGCCGGCGAGCGGCATGTGGTTGGCATTGGCGACCGCCGAATAGATGCCGACCATATCGGCCTTCAGCGGCAGCGCGGCATAGACGCCGGCTGCCCCCGCGTGCCCCGACATGCGGCAGCCGACCCAGGCGACACCGGATTCCCGGGCGAGTTCGATCGCGGTTTCCGCCGCGCGTGCGACCACCAAATGACCCATGCCATTGTCGCCATCGACCAAGGCCGTGGCCGGCGCCGTGCGATTGACAGTGATGCTCGGTCTGGCATTGGTCGAGCCCAGCTTCAGCCGCTGGATATATTGCGGCAGGCGGAACACGCCATGCGCATCGGCGCCGATCAGATCGGCTTCCAGCATCAATTCCGCGATCTTCGCGGCGTCTGTCGCGGGCACGCCGGACTTGACCATGGCCTCGGCGATGAAACCGCTCACCGCCGCGGCCGTCACGCGAGCGACATTGGTGGGCGCGTTCATTTCGGCATGCCCGCCAGGAATTTCTCGAAATTCCCGTAAAGAATAGCGCTCTTGTCGGCGTCGGAAATCTTGAGGCCGCGCACGTGGCTGACGCAGTCGAGCATCGCCATGTCATAGGGATAATCGCTGCCCAGCATCACGCGGTCGATACCGACGAGGCCGATCATCGCCTCGAGCGTTTTGTCCGAATGCAGAATGGTGTCGTAGAGAAAGCGGCCGGCAATATTCTTCGGTTGCGTCTTGATGTTCCTCTTCGCCTCCTCGCGCACCTTCCAGCCGTGCTCCCAGCGCGGCGCCTGATAGGGCGTGAAGCCGCCGCCATGCGCCAGCATGATCTGCAGCTTGGGATAACGATCCATCACGCCGCCAAAATACAGGCTTGCGGCGGCAATGGTGGTGTCGAGCGGATTGCCGATCAGGTTGGCGAGATAATACGACTTCAGCCGGTCGGCGCCGGCGATGTTGTTCGGATGCACGAACATGAACGCGCCGAGCGCCTCGGCGGCCGCCCACAACGGCTCGAACATCGGGTCATCGAGGTTGGTGCCCTTGATGTTGGACGCAAACATCGCGCCCTTGAAGCCGTGCTGGGTCATGACGCGTTTGAGCTCGTCGGCGGCGCGTGCCGGCTGCGCCAACGGCAAAGTGGCGATAGCCATGAAGCGATCGGGATGGCCGGCGACATGCTTGGCCATCTGGTCGTTCTGGATCGCGGCCAAAGTCGCGCTCACCTCAGGGTCCAAATTGTAGAGATAGGTCTGCGGCGTCGCCGACAGCACGTGAACATCGATGCCGGCGGCATCCATATCCTTCAAACGGCGCGGGATGTCGTAGCCTCCGGTGGGGAACGCCCGGTAGATCACCCCGTTCACATCCAGGGTCGATAATTCGGCATCGTCCGGCGCTATCGTGACGTTGGCACCTGCCTTGCTCAGCAAGGCGGCCGTCTCAAGTGTCAAGATGTGGGTATGGGTGTCGATCGTTCTCGGCTTGGCCATTTCGTCCCCTGAAAATTGCGCGCTGCTGCCGCTTCGAATGGCTTTGTTGCCGCACTCCCGGCAAGGACGCAAGCGTGCCGCCATTGCCCTGATGTTGGCAAATGCTTACCCTCATCAAAACAGTGTTTCCAATCAGAAGAACACGCACGACTATCAGGGGAGAACTACGATGAAATTCAGGAACGGTTTTACGCCGACGCGTCGCCGCATCATCAAGGGCGCCGGCGTGGCGGCGCTCGGGATCGCTGCGCCTTCGCTCATTGGCTTGCGCTCGGCCTATGCCGCCTATCCCGACCGCCCGATCAAGGTTGTTGTCGCCAATACGCCCGGCGGCCCATCCGATCTCGTCGGCCGCATCGTCACCGCCGCGCTGCAGCAGTCGACCGGCAAGACCTTCATCATCGAAAACATCGGGGGCGCCGGCAGCAATATCGGCATGGGCCATGTCGCGCGATCCGAACCGGACGGCTACACGATCCTGCTCGCGACCAATGCTTATTCAGTCAATGTGACACTCTACAACAAGATTCCCTATGACGCCGCCAAGGATTTCGTCGGCGTCTGCGAACTGGCGACATCGCCCAATACTTTCGTGGTGAAGTCGGAGTTACCCGTCAAGACGATGAAGGAATTCGTCGCGCTGGCGAAGACGAGCCCGGACAAATTCAACGTGTCGTCGCCGCCGATCGGCACGACGCCGCAGATCCAGACCAGCGTCCTGAAAATCCGCGAGAAGCTGCCGAACCTGCAGAACGTCGTGTTCAAGGGCGGCGGCGAAGCCCTGCAGGCGCTGCTGAGCGGCACCGTGCAGCTGAGCTCCGGCTCGCTGCCGCCTGCCGCGGCGCACATCAAGGCCGGCACGCTGCGCTGCCTCGCCGTCACCGGTGAGACCCGCTGGCCCGACATGCCCGACGTTCCGACCATGAAGGAAGCCGGTTACAATGACTTCGTGTTCGCGACCGATTGCGTGCTGCTGGCGCCGTCCAAGACACCGCCGGATGCGGTGAAGTGGCTGGAAGCGGAAACGCTCAAGATTCTTAGCACCGCCGAAATGAAGGACAGGCTGTACAAGGCAGGTTTCCAGGTGCGCGCAAAAGGCGCCGCCGCCGCTTGGGAGCGGGTCAGCAAGGAAGTCGGCCTGTTCAAGGGAATCATCGAACAGGCCGGAATCACCAAGCTTTGATATCGGCCGAAGCGACCACGCCGGCCATCGCAACAGACGATGGCCGGCGCGGATCGGCGCATGCAAGGACAGCGACTTGAAAATCAAATCGATCGAGCCGATCGCGGTCAGCCTGCCGATGCTCAAGCCGGTCATCATGGCGGGCGAAGTCGTGTCGCGCGCCGACAACGTGCTGGTGCGGATCGAAGCCGACAACGGCATGGTCGGTTGGGGCGAAGCGGCCTCCGCCCCGATCATGACCGGAGACACTTTGGAGAGTATCGTTGCTGCCATACACTATCTCGGTCCGGCATTGCGTGGTCGCGATCCAGCCGACATTGCCAACGCCCTTATTGCCATGGACGGCCGGATGTACGGCAATCATGGCGCCAAGGCGGCGATCGAAATCGCGCTGCATGACCTGACCGGCAAAGCCGCCGGCAAGCCGGTGCATGCGCTGCTTGGCGCCAAGCGGCGCAGCTGCATGCCGCTGCTGGCGGTGGTCGGCGGCGGCGATTTCGAGGGCGACCTGCGCGACGCCGAGAAAAAGAAAGCCGCCGGCTTCACCGCCTACAAGATCAAGGTCGGCATCGACAGCGCGGCCAAGGACGCCGAACGAACGCGCGCGATCTGCAAGATTCTCGGCAGCGGCTTGCTGATCTCCGCCGACGCCAACCAGGGCTTCAGCACCGAACAGGCGATCGAATACGTGCGCGCCGTGAACGGCGCCGGGCTCGACTTCTTCGAGCAGCCGGTCATGGCCCACGATCTCGCCGGCATGGCGGCGGTTGACGCGGTGGACCCTCGTATCGCGATTGGCGCCGACGAAGGTATCCATTCGCTCGACGACATCAAGCGTCACCACGAACGTCACGCTGCCCGGGGCGTCAGTCTCAAAGCCATCAAGCTCGGCGGCATCCGCGCGGTCGTCGAAGCCGGCCGGTTATGCGGCGACCTCGGCATGAATGTGAACATTTCCTGCAAGACCGGCGAGTCGAGCATCGCCTGCGCGGCGGCGCTTCACGTCGCGGCGATCATTCCGAATATCGCCTGGGGTCTGACGCTCACGCATACCGCGCTCGGCGCGGACGTGACCGGCCATCCGGTGCCGACCGCCCAAGGCCATGTCGACGCCCTCGACAGGCCCGGCCTGGGCGTTGATGTCGACGAAGACCGCGTGCGCCATCATCGTGTTCAAGTGGCAGGCTTCGCCAGGGTAAGGCCATGACCGTGGTCGTTACAAAACCTTCACGGCGCGCAGCAAGGCCGCGTCTGCCGGCATCGGACCTATCGCAAATTCCAGATCCTTGGCGATGTTGAGCATCCGCGCCCGATCGGCGGGAAAATTCAGAACAGCCTGACGGATGCCTTGCGCGCCAATCGCGGCAAGCAGCGCCTGCAGCAGTTGGCTGGCCAGTCCCTTTTGCCGCAGATCGGCGCGGATGATGACGGCGCATTCCGAAGCGTCGAGATCGGCGTCGGCGAGCGAACGGGCGAGCCCCGCCACGCGCCCGTCTTCCCAGGCGACCAAGGTCATTTCCCGGTCGTAGTCGATTTGGCTTAAGCGTGCCGCCGTCTCGTGGCTGCGATCGCGCAGCGGCGCGAAGAAACCGTGCCACAGGTCCTGCGTGTCGACTTCCTCGGCAAAGCGCCGCAACGCCGGTTCGTCTTCCGGCTTGATCGGGCGCACATCGTAGGCCTGACCTTCCGCGGTCTGAATCTTTGATTCGAGCCGTTGCGGATAAGGCCGGATCGCCAGCCGCGATTGTGCCGTGGCCGTGGTCGCGCGCACCCGGATGCGGCCATCGACGCCGAAAATGCCCTGCGCGTCGCACAACAGCGGATTGATGTCGATCTCGGTCACCTCGGCGTGGTCGGCGACAATCTGACTCAGCTGCACCAGCACTTTGACGACGCCGTCGATGTCGGCCGGCGGCCGGTCGCGGAAACCTTTGAGCAGTCCGGCGATGCGGGTCCGCTCGATCTGCGCCCGCGCCAATGAACTATTGAGCGGCGGCAGCTCAAGCGATTTGTCGCCGATAATTTCGACGGCGGTGCCGCCCTGGCCGAACAGGATGACGGGGCCGAAGGTCGCGTCGGTCGACACGCCGGCGATCAACTCATAGGCGCTCGGCCGGTGAACCATCTCCTGAACGATGAAGCCCTCGAGCTTCGCCTGCGGCAGCGCGCGCGCTATTTTGTCATTCATTTGCCGCGCCGCGGCTTCGACCGCGGCCGGTTCGACGTTCAACGCCACGCCGCCGGCGTCGGATTTGTGAACGACGTCACGCGATCTGATCTTCAGCGCCACTGGCACGCCGATTGCGGCCGCGGCTACGGCAGCCGTCTGGGCATCCGGCACGGCCTGGGTGCGCGCGAACGGAATCCCGTAGCAGGTGAGAAACGTCGCAACCTCGGCCGGATCGAGCCATTCGCGCCCGTCGTCGAGCGCTTGCCGGATAATGTCGCGCGCCCGCTCCAGATCGTTGTCCGGGCTGGACGCGCCAGCGGACGGCGTTTCCAGCAGCAGATCCTGGTTCTGCCGATAATGCACAAGGTACATGAAGGCCCGAACGGCGCGTTCGGGCGTCTCGTAGTCCGGAATCTGCGCCGCGACCAATTCCGCGCGGCCCTCGGCAACCGTGGCCGCGCCCATCCACGACACGAACACATTCTTCCTCTCGGCCGCGCCCGGGGCCGACAAAGCGCCGATCAGCCCCTTGGCGGCATCGGCAGATGAGCCTATCGCGGTCGGGCAATAGGCGACCAGCAGCGCGTCGTTGCCCGGATCATTCATCAGGATCGAAACCGAATGGGCATAGCGGTCGGCGTCGGCATCGCCGATCAAGTCGATCGGGTTGGCGTGGCTCCAGGTCGCCGGCAGAACGGCGTTGAGTTTGCCGATGACCTCCGGGCTGAGCGTCGCCAGTCTGCCGCCCTCCTCGATCAGCCGATCTGTCGCCAGCACGCCGGCGCCGCCGCCATTGGTGACGATGGCCAGCCGGTTGCCACGCTGCGGCGCCATGCGCGCCAACGTCGCTGCCGCGTCGAACAACTCCTCGACCTCATTGACGCGCAACATGCCGGCGCGGCGGAACGCGGCGTCATAGACCACGTCCGCGCCCGCGAGCGCACCGGTGTGCGAACTTGCAGCCTTCGCGCCCTCGGCGGCCCGGCCGCTCTTGACGATGATGATCGGCTTGATGCGCGCGGTGCGGCGTGCCGCCGACATGAACTTGCGCGCCTGCGTCACGCCTTCGGCATAGATCAGGATCGCCTGCGTCGCGTCATCGAGCGCGAAATAGTCCAGCAGATCGCCAAAATCGACATCGCTCATATCGCCCATCGAGACGATAGCCGAAAAGCCGATGCCGCGTGGTAATGCCCAATCGAGTACCGTGGTTGCCATCGCGCCGGACTGCGTCAGGAACGCGATATTGCCGGACAGCAGATTGGCCGGCGCGAAGGTCGCATTCAACCCGATGCCCGGCACCGCGATGCCCAGGCAATTGGGGCCGACGATGCGCATCAGATGCGGCCGCGCGGCCGCGAGCATTTGCGCGGCGCGCACCTTGCCGGCGGCAGCCTCGCCCTCAGCGAAGCCGGCCGTGAGAATGACGGCGGCGCGCGTCCCGCGCCGCCCCAGTTCATCGACCAGCGCCGGGATCGTGTCCGGCGGCGTCGCGATGACGGCGAGATCCGGCGTCAGCGGCAGGCTGGCCACATCCTTGTAAGTCATGATGCCGTGGAGTGCCGCCGCCTTGGGATTGACCGGCATGATCGGCCCGCCGAAACCGCCGGCCATGAGATTGTTCATCATCGCCGCGCCGACCGAATTCGGCCGCGCCGATGCGCCAATGACGGCAATCGATTGCGGCCGGAACATCTTGTCGAGATTGCGGATCGACATCGCGGTTTCACCGATTGTGCAGCGCGTTAATAAGGCAATTTTATTGCAAGATTTGCATACAGTACCAAAAGGTTAGCTTTGATCCAGGTCATATTGCGTTACGATATTCTGACTATATGTATGGCATCAGAAAGGTAAGGATTGGATTGCCCCTCATGGCTGCTTCGTCGACAAGCCCGGGTGCGGTACGCGAGAGCCCGGTGGCTGACGCGCCGGCGCCCCTTGCTGGACCCGCACCTTCCATTCCATCCGCGGACGCCGACAGCATCGACCGCTCGTTGCACGCTGCGACAGCGCGTTTCACGATGGGCTTGTCGCCTGCAGCGCTCGCCGAGGCCTATTCCGACTGGGCATTCCACCTGGCCTTTTCGCCGGGCAAACGGCTTCAACTCGCGACCAAGGCTGCCCGCAAATCGGCTCGTTTCGCCAATTACGTATGGCAATGCGCCGTCGATGGCG
The DNA here is from genome assembly GCA_029945495.1 of Pseudolabrys sp. Classification (GTDB taxonomy): domain Bacteria; phylum Pseudomonadota; class Alphaproteobacteria; order Rhizobiales; family Xanthobacteraceae; genus Pseudolabrys. The sequence goes on from JAQSCR010000337.1 coordinate 25,217, forward strand.
GCGAAGCCTGTATTAATCCACTGCCGCAGGACCGGCGCTTCGCCGCGCCGGAGTGGCAAGAGCTTCCGTTCAAGTTGATGTCGCAGGCGTTCCTGCTGAACCAGCAATGGTGGCACAACGCGACGACCGAGATTTCGGGGGTGACCAAACAACATGAAAATGTGATCACGTTTGCCGCACGCCAGCTGCTCGATATATTTTCCCCGTCCAATTTTCCGCTGACCAATCCCGAAGTGCTCAAGAAAACCGCCGACACCGGCGGGATGAATCTCGTGAACGGCCTGCGCAATTTCGCGGAGGACTACGCGCACACCGTCAAGGGCGAAAAGCCGGCCGGCACGGAAAACTTCGTCGTCGGCCGCGACGTGGCGACGACGCCGGGCAAGGTGATTTACAGAAACCGGCTGATCGAACTCATCCGATACGCGCCGACGACCGATCAGGTCAGGCCCGAACCCGTGCTGATCGTCCCGGCATGGATCATGAAATATTACATCCTGGATCTGTCGCCGCAGAACTCGCTGGTGAGATATCTCACCGCACAGGGTTTTACCGTCTTCATGATTTCCTGGAAGAACCCGACGGCGGAAGACCGTGAGCTTAGCCTAGACGATTACCGATCGCTCGGTGTCATGTCGGCGCTCGATGCGGTCAGCGCCGTGGTGCCAAAGCAGAAAGTCCATGCCGTCGGCTATTGCCTGGGCGGCACCCTGCTTTCGATAGCCGCGGCGGCAATGGCCCGCGACAATGATGAGCGGCTGAAATCGATCACGCTTCTGGCGGCTCAAGTCGACTTCATGGAAGCCGGCGAATTGATGCTGTTCATCAACGAAAGCCAGCTCGCCTTCCTCGACGACTTGATGTGGCAGCAAGGCTATCTCGATTCGACGCAGATGGCGGGCGCCTTCCAGTTGCTGCGCTCGAACGACCTTGTCTGGTCCCGCATGATCCATGACTATCTGATGGGCGAACGCGCGCCGATGATCGATCTCATGGCCTGGAATGCGGATGCGACGCGCCTGCCCTATCGCATGCATTCGCAATACCTGCGGCAGCTGTTTTTGAACAACGATCTCGCCGAAGGCCGGTTTACCGTCACCGGCAAGCCGATCGCGCTCACCGATATTCGCGCGCCGATTTTTGCGGTCGGCACCGTGCACGATCACGTTGCGCCGTGGCGCTCAACCTACAAGATCAACCTTCTGACCGACACCGACGTCACCTATCTGCTGACGAGCGGCGGGCACAATGTCGGCATTGTCTCCGAGCCGGGCCACAAGGGGCACAATTTCCAGGTGGCAAGCAAGAAGGCAGACGACCGTTATGTCGATCCGGACGCGTTCGCGGCGACGGCAACGCACAAGGATGGCTCATGGTGGCCGGAATGGGTTGCGTGGCTGAACGAGCGCTCCGGCGCTCCGGTGGCTCCGCCATCGATGGACCGCCCCGTACCGGGCTACACGCCGATCTGCGATGCTCCCGGGACTTACGTATTTCAGCAGTGAGCCGGGCGAACGCCCGGCACGACTGACATTGTTCAGGTAGTATTCGTCGACGGCGGGGCGGCCGGCACATATCGACTAAGGCGCTCGTTTGAAACAAACACCAGTCGGGCTCACCAGCGATGAGGCCCGCCGCAGACTGAGCCAATTCGGCCCCAACGCGACGCCGGATGCGACCATCCATCTGTCGCGGTTGGTGCTCAGTAAGTTCTTGGCGCCGGTGTCGGTCCTGCTTGAGATCGCCATTGTTCTGCAATTGGCGCTCGGCGAATACATCGAGGCTTCGATCATCGCCTTGCTCTTGATCTTCAATGCCGCGATCGGGTTTTTCCATGAAAGCCGGGCGCAGTCGACCATTGCCGCCTTGAAATCGCGACTGGCGCTGAACGCCTCGGTGTTGCGCGATGGCACATGGACAACCTTGCCGGCTGCCGAACTGGTGCCCGGCGATATCGTCAAGCTCAGCCTCGGCACCGTGGTCGCCGCCGACGTCCGCATTCACGACGGCTCGATCCTGCTCGATCAATCGATGCTCACCGGTGAATCGCTGCCCGTCGAGGGCGGCACCGGCACAGAAACTTACGCTGGCGCATTGGTCGGCCGCGGCGAAGCTATGGCCGAGGTGATCGCGACGGGCGCGCGTACGAAATTCGGACGCACCGCCGAACTCGTGCGCACGGCCTATGTCGTCAGCACGCAGCAGAAGGCCGTATTCCGCGTCGTGCGCAATCTTGCGGGCTTTAACGGCGCCGTGACGCTGTTACTCATGATCTATGCCTATGAAATCGGCATGCCGCTATCGGCGGCGATCCCGCTTTTACTGATTGCGGTCCTCGCATCCGTGCCTGTGGCATTGCCGGCGACATTCACGCTGGCGACGGCCATTGGGGCACAAGCGCTCACGCGCGTGGGTGTGCTTCCGACCCACCTGTCCGCCGTCGACGAAGCGGCCAGTCTCGACCTGTTATGCATCGACAAGACCGGGACCTTGACGCGCAACGAACTGGCTGTCGCCGCTGTCCGCCCCATGCCGGGCTTTGATGAATCCCACGTCCTTGCGCTGGCGGCGCTTGCCAGCGCCGACGGAGGCCAGGACCCGGTTGACGCCGCGGTGCGCGCTGCCGCGGCCATGCATCGCCCGACCGACCTCCCGAAGCTCACCAAATTCGCGCCATTTGATCCGGCCACCAAGATGTCGGAGGCGCAGGCACTCGATAGCGGCGGTTCCACGCTGCGGATTGTCAAAGGCGCTTTTGCCGTCGTTCACGGGCTGTCCGTATCCTCGCCGGAAGCATCAGCAGCGGCGCACGAACTGGAAGCGCTCGGCCATCGGGTGCTGGGGCTCGCAATCGGCACCGGCGGAACAATGCGGATCGCTGGGATCGTCGCGCTCAGCGATCCGCCGCGCAGCGACTCGAAGCCGTTGATCGACGAACTGCGCGGGCTCGGCGTTCGCACCGTCATGGTCACCGGCGATTCAGCAACGACCGCGGCCTTCGTCGCCAATGCGGTGGGCCTCACCGGCGCGATCGGCCCGGCGGGCAATATCCCCGCCAAGGTGAGCGCCGACGATTTCGCTGTTTTTGCCGGCGTCTTGCCGGAAGATAAATTCCGCCTGGTCAAGGCATTTCAAGCCGCCGGCCACACGGTCGGCATGTGCGGCGACGGGGCCAACGACGCCCCCGCGTTGCGTCAGGCGCAGATCGGAATCGCCGTCTCCACGGCCACCGACGTAGCCAAGTCCGCCGCCGGAATCGTGCTCACCCAGCCCGGGCTTGCGGGAATTGTTGCCTCGGTACGCGAAGGCCGGATCACTTTCCAGCGCATTCTCACCTATGCGTTACGCTCGATCGTTCATAAGTCGAGTCAGGTGTTGTTTCTCGCCTTCGGCTTGCTCTTGACCAAGCATGCTATTCTGACGCCGCTGCTGATGGTCATCTCGATGATTACCGGGGATTTTCTCGCCATGTCGTCGACGACCGATAATGTCCGGCCATCGTCCATGCCGAATTCCTGGCGCATCGACAGTCTGACGATTGTCGGCATCGCGATTGGATCGTGCGACCTTGCCTTCTGCGCCGTCGGCCTGACCATCGGCGCCTTGGTGCTGAAGCTCGACATCGATACGCTGCGGACGATGACGCTCGTTATTTTGGCGCTGAACGGCCAGGCCGTATTTTATGTCGTGCGCGAGCGCAAGCGTCTGTGGGCCTCCCGCCCGAGCCTGATCGTGATGGTATCAACAGTACTGGACTTTCTGATCATCGGGACGCTGGCCAGCCAGGGGATTCTGATGGCCCCCCTATCGGTTTCGATTATCGCCGGGATCTTTGCGGCGGCAGTTCTTTTGGCGCTGGCGATGGACCAGGTAAAGGTCTGGCTTTTTGCCTTCTTCAAGATGACCTGACCGGCCCCGCGTTCCGACGCAGCGGGCCGCCAGGCTCTTATTCCTACCCTTGGCCAAACTCCCGCCTCGCAAGAAGCCGGCTGGTTTCTCGCGGATTTACGCGATATCAACTGTTCGCTTAGGGAACAAGGAACCTGATCGATGAGTGCCGAGCCGTCTCTCTCCCTCGCCCGCAAACTGCATTCCGCCCCGGCGTCTGCCGACGCATTGGCCGCAATGCTCGAAAACCCGGGATTTGGGCGGGTTTTTACCGATCACATGGTAACGATCCGATGGAGCGAGGGGCGCGGCTGGCACGACGCGCAATTGCGGCCCCGCGAACCCTTGACCCTCGATCCGGCCGCCGCTGTGCTGCATTACGCCCAGGAGATTTTCGAGGGTCTGAAGGCTTATCGCGCCGGGAACGGCGTGGTGCTGTTCCGGCCGGAGCAGAATGCACGGCGTTTCCAGGCGTCCGCGGCGCGGCTGGCTATGCCCATTCTCCCGGAGTCCGTGTTCATCCACTCGATCGAGGAACTGGTGAAGGTCGATGCCCATTGGATCCCGCCGGGCGACGGCAGCCTTTATCTGCGGCCCTTCATGTTCGCAAACGAAGCCTTTCTGGGCGTCCGGCCCGCGGCAGAGTATCTCTTTGTTGTGATCGCCAGCGCGGTCGGCGCCTACTTCAAAGGTGGCAACAAAGCGGTGAGCGTCTGGCTATCCAAGGATTACACACGAGCAGCGGCCGGCGGCACCGGCGCGACCAAGTGCGGCGGCAATTATGCCGCGAGCCTGATTGCGCAGGCCGAAGCCATAGAGCATGGCTGCGATCAAGTCGTGTTCCTCGACGCGGCCGAGCACCGTTGGGTCGAGGAGCTCGGCGGCATGAACGTCTTCTTCGTCTTTGAGGATGGCTCGCTGCTCACGCCGCCTCTCGGCGGCACCATCCTGCCCGGCATCACCCGCGACTCGGTTATTACGCTGGCGCGCCGTCAGGGTCTTGCCGTAACGGAGAAGCGATACAGTTTCGAAGAGTGGCAGCGCGACGCGAAAAGCGGGAAATTGCGCGAGGCCTTCGCCTGCGGTACGGCCGCTGTTGTGTCGGCGATTGGCGAGGTCAAAACGACAGACGGCAATTTCACGATTGGCGGCGGGACGCCCGGTCCCATTACCGAGAAACTCAAGGACCAGCTCGTCAAAATTCAGCGCGGCGAGATGGCGGATGAAAACAAATGGGTCCGCCGAGTGCTGTGATGGTCACCCGCTAACGCCGCGAGCCACTGCCGCCGAGATGCCGGAAGCCAATTTATGCTCGATCAGCGGAAGCCGATCGGCGCCGAAAAACGGTTCGCCGTCGATCACGATAAACGGCACGCCCCACACGCCGCGCTCGACCGCCAATGCAACGCTCGACTGCAATGCAGTCTTGGCCCCGATATCCGAGCACGCCGAACGCGCCACCTCCTCGCTTTCACCAGTCACCTGCATCATGACAGCGGCGACTGCGGCCGCGACGCTGATATCAATATCGTCGACGAAATAGGCTTCGAAAAAACGCTTCGCGAACGGCACCGCCAGTGCAGGAGCATTGAGCTGCAGCCAGCAGAACGCGCGAGCCGGCAGATGCGACGACGCCGGGAAACGGCTGGGCAGCCTGAACGGCAAGCCATAGAAGCGTGCGCAACGTTCGGTGTCGCGGTGTAAATAGGATTCTTTCAGCGGGTGTTCGAACGGCGGCGGCAATCCTTGCGCCTTGAGCACGGCCCAGAGCAACACCGGCTGCCAGACGACATTACGTCCGTGG
>JAQSCR010000338.1 GCA_029945495.1 Pseudolabrys sp.
CTCGGGCACGACCAGCGCGCCCAAGTTCGTGCTGCATCGGCAGGGCGCGATCGCCAGTCACGCCCAACAGGTCGCGCGCGTCTTCGGTTTTAAGGCGCCCGATACGCTCTCGCTTTCCATCCTGCCCTTGTGCGGCGTCTACGGCTTCAACCAGACACTGGCGACGCTGGCTGCCGGCAAGCCCTGCGTGCTGGTCGAGTCCTACGAGATCGACGAGATCGCCAGGCTAATCGCCCGGTATCGCCCGACCACCATGTTCGGCAGCGATGATATGTATGCGCGCCTGCTCGAGGAAGTGCCGGGCGACAGGCCGTTTCCGTCGGTAATATGGGCCGGTTACGCCGCCTTCAACGCAGCGCTCGACGCGCTGCCCCAACAGGCCGAGGCGCGCGGGCTGATGCTGTGCGGCCTCTACGGCATGAGCGAGGTTCAGGCGCTGTATGCCCGCCAACCGATCGACGCCGCCATGGCACGACGCAAGCGCGGCGGCGGTGTGCCGACGTCTCCCCTCTCCCACGTGCGCGTCCGCGATCCTGAAAGCGGCGCGCTGCTCGGCGTCGGGCAACCGGGTGCCCTCGAATGCGCCGGCCCTTCGCTGATGGTCGGCTACTACGGCAACGATGCCGCGACCGCCGAGGCCGTCACGGCCGACGGCTATGTCCGCACTGGCGACCTGGCCGAACTCGACGGCGATGGCGGCTTCACGTTTCTCAGCCGCATGGGCGACGTGCTGCGGCTCTCGGGCTTCCTGGTCAATCCGCTCGAGATCGAGACACATATCCAGAAGGTTGCCGGCATTTCGGCCTGCCAGGCCATTGCCGTGCCGCGGCCCGGGGGCGTGCGCGCCGCCGCCTTCGTCATTCTCGAAGCCGGTGCCGTATTAGACGAGGCGGCCGTCATCGCCCACTGCCGCCAAGGCCTCGCGAACTACAAGGTGCCGGTGCGCGTCTTCGCCGTCCCCGACTTTCCCGTCACGCCCTCGCCCAATGGACCGAAGATCCAGCGCGCCCGATTGCGCGACATGGCCGTGGCGAAGCTCAGCGACCCTTGAAAGCCTTCGGCTTACGCTTCTCGGTGAAAGCGCGCGCGGCTTCCTGGAAATCCTCGGTGAGGTAGAGCCGCTCTGGCGCCGTCATGAACATGACCTCGCGGCTGAGCCGATCCATGTACCAGCGCCGCATCCGTACGGTCGAGCGCACGCTGAGTGGCGGGTTCTTGATCACTTCGCGGGCCAGCTCGCGCGCCGCGTCGAGATATTTGCCCTTGGCGGCGACGCGATTGATCAGATTGGCCTTGAACGCCTCCTCGGCGGTGAAGAAGCGGCCGGTGAGTGCTGCCTCAGGGCCCAGTACTGTCCAGCGCCCAGGCCGCGCGACGTTTCCGTCACCTGGAACTTGGTGCCTTCCTCGGCCACGACCAGATCGCACTCCAGCACGATGCCGACGGACAGGCCGAGGACATAGCCGTGCGCGGCGGCGATCACCGGCTTCCAGTTCACCGCCTTGGTGAGAAGATCGGACGAGTGCGTGCCGCGGCCCTGCGGTCCGCCCAGCCTGAGGAATTCCTCGCGGCTGCGCAGCTGGCGCTGCTGGAGAAGGCGCGGCCGCGACCGTTGAGGATGGCGATATGCGCCTCGTCGTCCATGTCGAAGCGGTGCAGCGCGTCGGAAAGTGCGCCCACCAGCTCGTCGCTGAAGGCGTTCAGTTTCTCAGGGCGATTGAGGGTCAGGGTAACGATCTCGCCGTCACGTTCGTAATCGACGAGAGCGTCCGATTTCTTGGCAGTCATTGGTTGCTTCCTCCAGCCGGGACCATTTGCCAATGCCGGTGAAAATGCAATGCTCCCGCCCAACAGAGGGAGAGAAACATGGCCAAGCGCCAGAGCATCAACTACCCGGGCTTCAAGCATGAGAACCCGATCCCCAACGCCAGCAAGATCGGCAACATCCTGATGTCGAGCATCATCAGCGGCCGCGATCCCGAGACCAGCACGATGCCGCCCGATCTAGCGGGCCAGGTCACCAACGTCTTCAAACAGATCGCCCTTTGCGTGCAGGCGGCCGGGGGAAGCGTCGACGACATCATCAAGGTCAATTTCTGGATGAAGGACCCGGCCACCGGCCGCGCCGCGCTGAACGGCGAATGGGCAAAGATGTTTCCCGACGCCGCATCGCGTCCCGCTCGGCACACGCTGGCGCTGGG
>JAQSCR010000339.1 GCA_029945495.1 Pseudolabrys sp.
AAGGCTCCCGGTTTTGGCGATCGCCGCAAGGCCATGCTGCAGGATATGGCGGTGCTCACGGGCGGGCAGGTGATTTCCGAGGAGCTGGGCTTCAAGCTTCTGAATGTGAAGATCGAGCAACTCGGCAGCGCGAAGCGCATGGTTGTCGACAAGGACAGTACGACGATCATCGGCGGAGCGGGAGATCGGAAGCTCATAGATGCCCGTATCGATCAGATCCGCCGCGAAATTGATAAGACGACGAGCGATTACGACAAGGAGAAGTTGCAGGAGCGGCTGGCGAAGCTTTCCGGCGGGGTCGCCGTTGTCCGCGTCGGTGCGCCTTCCGAGGCCGAGATGAAATCGAAAAAGGAAGCACTCGATGACGCCATCAGCGCAACTAAAGCTGCCGTTGCCGAAGGCATCGTTCCTGGCGGCGGCTTGGCGCTGCTGCGCTGCGTTGAGGTGGTAGCGCTGGAAGAGGCGAAATGCGAAGGGGATGAAAAGACTGGTGTGCAGATCCTCAGGCGCGCACTTGAGGCCCCGACCCGCCAGATCGCGGAAAACTCTGCGGTTGATGGCGGGGTTGTGGTCGCCCGCATGCTTGAAGGCAAGGGTAACTACGGCTTTGACGCAGGGCGCAAAGAGTATGTAGACCTCGTCGAAGCCGGAATTATCGATCCCACCAAGGTTGTACGTATCGCACTGGAGAATGCCGTATCAGTCGCCAGCGTGTTGCTGTTAACCGAGGCCACCATGACTGAGATTCCGGAAGCCAAGAGCGAACGTGCTCCGGAACCAGAGATGCCGCTGCCATCGCGGTGACGGCTGTTGAGTGCCAGTCATAGTCTCCGATGATCGGTGGGAAAGATTGCAATAGCCGAGCGGACTTGCCAGACCAGCCGTCATATGTCGTGTTAGCGAGGCGGACATGACATCGCCTGCGTCGGTTGAAATAAGATATAAATGGCTGATATCAATAGACAATTCTCCATCGCTCCGATGATGGAGAGGGCGGGTTGAGTGGGAATCTATATTAGATTCTATATGGTTAGCTGGCCCCGGATGAGCCCATGTTGTACTGCTCGGCGTACTTATTTATCAGCTCTCGGTGGCGCTCCTCGCCGCCAATTATGCAGTTTGTCGCGGTACTCGGCCGAGTGAAACCGCTTTGGGGCAAGAGCTGGCGTCATTTCTAATGCCCGCTAGGTGTGTTGCTCATTCGTGTTCAGATAGACCTACAATCACGAGCGTAACGCGAGTTAGCCCTGAAAAGCCCAATTTCCGAGCTGTGGCGGGCATGAAGTCCATTATGCGGCCTCGAATAAATGGACCCCGGTCATTTATCCGAACGACTACAGACTTCCCGTTTGCGCGTTTTGTCACTCGAACCTTCGTTCCGACGGCGGGTATCAAGGCGGGAAACTGGGACAAGATTACCGAACTCGCCCGCCGCGCGATGGCGGCGTTGGGCGCTTGAGAGCGGCGACGTCTTAGCCGTCCCAGCCGAGATGGCTCAAGAATGTCCGCGTGCGCTCGACCAGCGGCGCATCGAATATCTGCGACGGCGGCCCTTGCTCGATGATGGCGCCGTTCTCGAACACGACGACGCGGTCGGCGACGCGACGGGCAAAGCTCATTTCATGGGTGACCACGATCATGGTCATGCCCTCTTCGGCAAGACGCTTCATTACGTTGAGCACTTCGCCGATGGTTTCCGGATCGAGCGCCGAGGTCGGCTCGTCGAACAGCATCACATTCGGCTCCATCGCCAGCGCCCGCGCGATGGCGACGCGCTGCTGCTGGCCGCCGGATAAATTGGCCGGGTAGCTCGCCGCCTTGTCGGACAGGCCCACTTTGTCGAGCAGTGCCCGGGCGCGCGCTTCCGCTTGCTCCTTGGGCAGACGTAGTACGGTGACCGGCCCGGTCATGACATTGGCCAGCGCGGTGCGATGCGGAAACAGCTCGAAATTCTGGAACACCATGCCCATGCGCTGACGCATCGCGCGCAAACCGCGCGGATCGGACGGCAAGGTGACGCCGTCCAGTTTGATCTCGCCGCCGTCAAGCCGCTCAAGCCCGTTGGTGCAGCGGAGCAGCGTCGATTTTCCCGAGCCGGACGGCCCGATCAGGCAGACGACCTCGCGCTTGCGCACTTCCATGGAGACGCCGGAGAGTGCCACGAAGCTGCCGAACAGCTTGCGCACGTCGCGAT
>JAQSCR010000340.1 GCA_029945495.1 Pseudolabrys sp.
TGCTTGGCCTTGACCACGTGCCTCCTGCCGTCAGCCGGACCGGCTCGATCCTCAAACTCGACGCGGCGCAGCAACTCCTTTTGATCAGACTTCCAGCCGCGGCGCCGCACCTTGTTACCGGCGCGAAGCTTGCAGTCGCCTATTCGGTGATTGGCATCGTTGCCGGAGAGTTCATTCTCGCCACGTCGGGCATCGGCAAGCGCGTAGCCTTCGCTTATGACAATTTCGATAACAAGACCATGTACGGAATGATACTGTTGCTCTTGCTCTCGGTTACAGTCGTGAACGGGGCGCTGTCGGCATGGGAAAGGCGGCTTCATCGCCGCTTCGGTCAGCGATGAAGTCACCCCGCTTCGACTATTTTCTTCTGGCATTCGCAATCTTAGCGATCTGGCAGTTGCTGCATTGGGCCGTCGGGCCCGATGTCATTTCCTCGCCAGTCGCAACGATCGAGCGAGCCGTTCAGCTTTTGTCGACGCAAGCCTTCTGGGTTCATGCGCGGGAAACGGCATCCGCCTTTGCGCTCGCCAGCCTGATTGCCGTAGGCTGCGGCATCGCGGTCGGCCTCTGGCTCGGCCTGCGTCCGTTTGCCGGCGATGTGGCCGATCCGATTCTTGGATCGCTCTATTCAATCCCGAAAATTACACTTTATCCGCTGATCCTCCTCATGTTCGGTCTTGGAGCCTCCGCTAAGGTGGCTTTCGGCGTTATCCACGGGGTATTTCCAATCGCGATCTTCACGATGAATGCCGTGCGCAATGTGGCTCCGGTTTATAGCCGCACCGCGCGGGTCCTCGGGCTGTCGTCTGTGACAACTGCGATGACCGTGATGGCGCCGGCCGCATTCCCCGAGATTCTTGCCGGTATCAGGATCGGTGTCGCGCTCGCTCTTCTCGGCACGCTAATCGGCGAGCTGTTTGCCTCGACGTCGGGCATCGGGTTTGCGCTTATGCGGGCCATGGATATCCACGCCGTCACCGACATCCTGGCGCTCACGCTGATCCTGTTTACCTTCGCGGCCTGTCTCAATATCAGCCTGCGGCTAATCGAGCGGTGGATTCGTCATGGAGCCTAAGCGCGCCGTCCAGATCAGCCTTCGTGGCGTGACAAAGGTTTTTCCTGGTCTTGGCGAACATCCGGACGTTCAGGCGCTGGGCCCGATCGATGCCGACATACAGCAAGGTGAGTTTTTCACGGTTGTCGGGCCATCCGGCTGCGGCAAGTCGACATTTCTGGATATTCTCGCCGGCTTGTCCCGCGCGACCTCCGGCACGGCAACATTCGACGGAACGCCGCTGATGGGTGTCGTGCCAGACGGGATTGGGGCTGTGTTCCAGCAAGACGCTAGCTTCTTCTGGCTTAACGTCTGGGACAACGTCGCTTTCGGATTACGCCGGCGCGGCATGTCTGCCCCCGAGATCGAACGGCGCGTCGATCATGCGCTTTCCTTCATAGGGCTTAGCGATTTCGCCAAGGCCTATCCGGCTCAATTGTCCGGCGGCATGCGCCAACGTGTGTGCATCGCACGAACACTCGTGCTTGAGCCGAAGGTCCTGCTCCTCGATGAGCCGTTCGGCGCGCTGGATCAGCAGACCCGTCTGCTGATGGGCGACGAATTGCTCAGAATCTGGCGGGAGACCGGCGCAACCGTCGTCCTAATTACCCATGCCCTGGATGAGGCCGCGATGCTGTCCGACCGCGTCGCTGTCATGTCGGCACGGCCAGGAGTTTTCATCGACATCGTCAAGACGGATTGGCCACGCACACGCGACAGCACCATCGTATCTGACGAGCGGTTTGGCGCGATAACCGCACGACTGTGGGCGAAACTGCGCGCTGAATCGATCCTATCGCTGGGCGCCGCACTGCAAACAACCGGACAGGCAGATTAGGAGCAAGTTGTGCGCGCTAGCCAATCGCGAATTCTTACGACACATGTCGGTAGTCTGCCGCGGACCAACATCGTCGTCGGTTTGCTCGAAAATAGCGAGCATGAACCTCATGCCGACATTCCTCAATTCGCGGAGACGATGCGCACGGCGGTCGCTGATATCGTTAGGCAACAGGTCGAGACCGGCATCGATATCGTCAGCGATGGCGAGCAAACCCGTCAGCATTTCGTCACCACGTTTATCGAGCACCTGAGCGGCGTCGATTTTGACAAGCGCGAGACCGTCAGAATTCGTGACCGCT
>JAQSCR010000341.1 GCA_029945495.1 Pseudolabrys sp.
AAAATGATCGAGGCCGACCCCGAAGACCAAAGCGATACGCAACAAGGTCGGCAACGTCGGAAACAGGTGCCCGCGCTCGATCTTGGACAACAGCGCCGGCGATAGCCCGGTGTGCTCGCCAAGCTGGACCAAGCCCAGTTTCTTGTGCAGCCGCAGCCCGCGAATTTTCGGGCCGATGGCGTAGCCCTCAAGCGCGGCGGTCAGCGTCTGCGACAACATGATCCAGGGTCCATTTCACTCCGGTTCAAAGTCGGATACCAGAATTTTCATAAAACGACAATCATTTTTCATGTCACGAATATGTGAATTGTAAGAAAATATCATTTATCTAGGTTCAATACAAGGGCGACGGACGCAAGGCAACACCGCCTTCAGTCCTGCGTTTCCCAGAACCGATGAGGCCGGCAAAGCCTGCCCAAAGGTCAAACGCGTCAAGCCAGGAGCTAAAAATGCGGAGTAAAGTTACAGGCATTGCGTCAGTCGCCGCGGTCGTTCTTACGGTGGTAGGTCTGGCGATAGGCAGCACCTTTGCGCGCGCCAGCAATCAGGACATCGTCGACACGGCGGTCGGAGCCGGCCAGTTCAAGACGCTGGCGGCGGCGCTCACGGCCGCCGATCTGATTGAGACCCTCCAGGGGCCCGGACCGTTCACCGTGTTCGCGCCGACCGACGAGGCGTTCGCGAAGTTGCCCGCCGGCACGGTGGAAAACCTGCTGAAGCCTGAGAACAAGGCGAAGCTGACGGCGATCCTCACCTACCACGTGGTGCCGGGCGCCGTGAAAGCCGAGCAGGTGACCAAGCTGAGCGAGGCTAAGACCATCAACGGCGCGATGGTGAAGGTCTCAACTGAAGGCGGCAAGGTGATGATCAACGACGCCGCCGTCGTGAAAGCCGACATCGCGGCCTCGAACGGTGTCATCCACGTCGTCGATAAGGTCATCCTGCCGCCCGTGAGATGATCGGCCACCTGTCCTCAAGCCGATCAACAGCCGGTCCGTTTCCGTCCCCGGGAAGCGGGCCGGCACTTACCAAAAAAACATCAGCTATAGACAGCGCGTGAGAGACGCCCACGATGAACATGGTTACGCGTATCCAACCCGACCTTTGCGCGCGTGCGGACAACCCCACCCGCGAGGAAGCGGAAGCCGCCTTCCGCACCATCATCCGGTGGGCCGGCGACGACCCGGACCGCGATGGACTTGCCAAGACGCCGGCGCGGCTGGCGCGCGCCTTCAAGGAGTATTTTTCCGGCTACGCGCTCGATCCCGCGCAAATGCTCTCGACCACCTTCGAGGAGACAGACGGCTACGACGAAATGATTGTCCTGCGCGGTATTCCCTTTGAGAGCCACTGCGAGCATCACGTCGCGCCGATCATCGGCCGCGCTTGGGTGGCTTATATGCCGACGGGACGGGTGGTCGGCATCTCGAAACTGGCGCGCGTCGTAGAAGCCTACGCCAAGCGGCTGCAGATTCAGGAAAAGATGACGGCGCAGATTGCCAATACCATTCAGGACGTGCTGCAGCCGCAAGGCGTCGGCGTGGTGCTCAAAGCGAATCATCACTGCATGTCGACCCGCGGCATCCACAAGCACGACACCGACATGGTGACCAGCCGCATGCTCGGTTGTTTTCGCGACAATCCGGTCACCCGCCAGGAGTTTCTGGCCCTCGTCAAATAGTCACGCTGACATCACCTCGAAGTCAGGGATGGGTCTACGGCGGCTTCCTCGCTCATCTTGAGGCCTGGGCTGAATTCCGCGTTGGATGCCAGTCTCCTCCCCGAACCAAGCTCTGGCCCTACAAATTAGGAGACCGTTGGACGGCAGTTCCTCTCCCTCCGCCACCTGCTTCTGACATAGCGGGCGAATTGCCGAGACTACGAATCTGGGTCTAAACGGACGTCGGCAGTTTGCAAAACGGTACTAACCCATTGACGACAAAACTTTGATTTGATGCTCGTTTGCAAAAATATTGAGCATTATCAATGAGTAGCCACAGACTACGAATCTGGGGGGTCAGGAGTTCGAATCTCTTCGGGCGCGCCACTACTTAGCAACGATTCATCCGCCGCATTTTGCAATGCCTGTCTATGGGCGGAAGGGGAATCGCGAACAGCGCAGAATGTCCGCTATTGCTGGTGGGCTCAATTGGTCGGCGCAACACTCTAATCTTCCAGCAAAGATGGAGTGTG
>JAQSCR010000342.1 GCA_029945495.1 Pseudolabrys sp.
TAGTTCGGAACCTCGACAACCCACTCAAATCAGGCCTTCTTCAACAGCCTGCTAGAGCCTTTCCGGCTTTGATAGAATCAAAGCCGGGGCTCTAGAGCGTTTCATTTTTTGACGGAAGCATATCCGGCGTTTTCGAAGTAGTTGCAGCATTCGCCTGGCTGGATTGTTGCGATGAGATCGCCGATATGGCGCCACGTGTCTTGGGTCGTGCGCTTCTGAGCCATGCGCATCCAGTGCTTGATCTTGGCGAAGGCCTGCTCGATCGGGTTGAGGTCGGGTGAGTAAGGCGGCAGGTACCAGAGCCTGGCACCGGCCGCTTTGATCGTGCTTCGCAGGGCTGCGGACTTGTGGCTGCCGAGATTGTCCAGGACGACAATGTCGCCTGGCCTGAGAGTTGGCACCAGTTGTTGCTCGACATAGGCGCGGAAGCACTCGCCGTTTATAGGTCCGTCGAAGACGCAAGGCGCGGTCAGCCGGTCGCAGCGCAGGGCGCCGAGGAAGGTCTGCGTTCGCCAATGGCCATGCGGGGCGTAGCCTCGTAAACGTTCGCCCTTCGGCCCCCAGCCGCGCAAGGGCGCCATGCTGGTCTTGATCCAGGTCTCGTCGATGAAGACCAGGCGCCTCGGATCAAGGCTGGCCTGCCATGACCGCCAGCGGCGACGCCGGCGCGCCACATCGGCGCGTCCCTGCTCAAGGGCGAACAGCGTTTTTTTTAAACCGCAACCCTTCGCGCCGCAGGAACATCCAGACCGCATTGTGGGAGACGGTCACGCCGCGCGCGGCGAGTTCGTCCTTCAGCCGGTGCAGCGTCAGATGAGGAATCTGGTTGATCCGCTCCTTAATGAAGGCACGATGAGGCTCCAGCACCCGCTTGCGGTGTCCGCCCATCTTGCCGGGGGCAACCGAGCCGGTCGCCCGATAACGCTGCGACCATTTCACCACCGAAGACACCGCCACACCGAACCGGGACGCCACCGACCGGCAACTCTCGCCGTCGATGACCGCCGCTACCGCGCGCTCACGCAGATCGTTGGAAAGAGGTCGGGTCATCAGATGCTGGCCTCCTACCCAGCCGGCATCTTGAATCACAAACCGCCCCTCAAGGGAATCCCTTCCGATTCAAATAAGATATGAACCGCTCTAGCTCTTTGTTTTGACGCGTTTTCTTCACGCGAACCGGTTTCCACTTCGCTCGAAAACGCTCTAAACCTGTTCGGCGTTGAGGTAAGCCAGCCGCGCGCCGCAATAGGCGCAAATGAGACCGAGCGCGAGCGCGGTCAGGCCGGCGACGACATCGATGGTGCCGCCGAGATTGCCGCTCTTGCTCATGATGCCGCCGGCGGTGGCGACCGCGAACACCACCGCGACCAGGAAGCGTTGCGCCAGCCGGAACACGAAGGCGCGTTCGCGCGCCGCCGCGATCAGATAGGCGCCAGTGGCCCAGCCGCCGACAAAGCCGGCGCCGGCAATCGCCCACCACGCCAGCGCCGAGGCGACCTGCTGGCGGTGTCCGGCGACGGCGTCGCGCAACACGGCATCGAGCCCGGCGCCGAAAACCGTCAGCGCAATGTGCACCGACAGCGCCGCGAACACGCCGCAGGCGATGGCGGCGGCGTAATGCAGGCGGCGGAGGGCGTCGGCTTCCATTGTATAGGGTCCAAACGGCAACGGCGGCGATAGACCGCCGCCGCCGGACAATAGCCGATGCCACTGAGGCTTGCGAACCGGCCTTGCAGGCGGCTTCAGGCCGCGCGGGTTAGCGCTGCCTGCTGCAGCAAGTCGTGGAATTCGCGCTCCAGCGCATCGAGCGCGGCGCGCCTCGCCGGCGTCAGCAGGCTTTGGTCGGTCGATTGATCTTGAACGCTACGCTGGTCGGACCTGGTGGCGCGATAGTCGCCCGTCTCCAAGCGCATTGTTTTTCCCCAAAAAAGACCCCGATTCATCACGCCTATCTGAGTCGGGTGGGGTGCAACTACTTGTGGATAACGCCGCCTTCAAGATTGATTCCGTCTGTTGCATTTCGGTGACAACCTTGCGGCCTTCGACTGAAACTGAGTCGCATCAATATGTTAGCCGCTGGCGGGAGCGCGCGACGCTCAGCTTTCGCCGATCTCCTTGAGGATTTCAGCCGTGTGCTCGCCGAGCCGCGGCGAGGGCCGCTCGCTCGCGGCGCGCCAGCCGTCGATGACGTT
>JAQSCR010000343.1 GCA_029945495.1 Pseudolabrys sp.
GAAGGCACTGAAGGTGCTCGATGCGATTCAAGCGACGCTCTCGAACTACCTGATTACCGCGTTCGGTGTTCCGATCGCGGCAATCATACTTCACGAGCGTCTGAGTCCGCTGGCAATGCTAGGTGGAGCGTTGGTCCTGGGCAGCACGCTACTGATCACGATCTGGGAGGACTTGCGCCGCAAGCCGGTGTTAGTATGAAACACAATAACACTGCTTGGTATAACGCTGAGAACGTCGCTGATGTGGCGTCGCCTGCGCTGCTGGTTTACCCGGAGCGCATTGAGGCTAATGTGCGACAATTGATCGCGATCGCGGGCGGCACCCAGCGACTGCGACCGCACGTGAAAACCCACAAGCTGCCCGAGATCGTTCGTATTCAGCGGGAGCTGGGAATCGAGAAGTTCAAATGTGCGACCATCGCGGAAGCTGAGATGGTGGCCGGGTGCGGCGCCGCTCATGTGCTGCTCGCCTATCAGCCGGTCGGCCCGAACGTCGTGCGCTTGGTTCAATTGATTGAGAAATATCCGGCGACGCGGTTTGCCGCGATCGTCGACAATGCCGCGAGTATCCGGGCGATTGCACAGGCGGCAGAGGCGAAGAAATGCTCTGTCGAGCTGTTGCTCGACCTTGATTGCGGGATGTGCCGAACCGGCCTCGCACCCGGTGCGGAGGCCGTCGAACTCTACCGCTTGATCGCGGGCCTGCCTGGAGCGGAACTCGGCGGGTTGCATGCCTACGATGGACACATCCATGACAGTGATCTCGCCGCGCGGACCGCG
This sequence comes from Pseudolabrys sp., assembly GCA_029945495.1. Classification (GTDB taxonomy): domain Bacteria; phylum Pseudomonadota; class Alphaproteobacteria; order Rhizobiales; family Xanthobacteraceae; genus Pseudolabrys. The sequence goes on from JAQSCR010000343.1 coordinate 781, forward strand.
GCCACGCTGGCGGCCTTTGCGCCGGTCACCGCCCTGCGCACACAACTCCTACAACAGGGTTTGCCCGTCCGGCGGACAGTCGTCGGGGGCACACCGACATTCCCGATCCACGCCCGCGACAAGAGCTTCGAGTGCAGCCCGGGCACCTGTGTCCTTTCGGATGCTGGCTATGGCATCCAGTTCCCCGACCTGAATTTTTCTCCGGCTGCGCTGGTCTTGACCCGCGTCATCAGCAAGCCCGGCATGAACCGGCTGTGTCTTGACCTCGGGCATAAGGCGATCGCATCGGAGAATCCGCCACCGCGCGTGCAATTGCTTGGGTTGCCCGATGCCGTTCCAGTGATGCACAACGAAGAGCACCTCGTCCTCGAAACCCCGCGGGCGGCGGAGTTCGCCATTGGCGATGTGCTCTACGGTATTCCGTGGCACATTTGTCCAACCGTGGCGCTGCACGCGTTCGCCGTCGTAGTCCGGGCCGGCCGGGCAAGGGAGCGTTGGAAAATTGTCGCCCGGGACCGGGCGCTAACGATCTGATTCCATGTTTATCTTCGACGCCCATCTTGATCTCGCCATGAACGCGGTGGAATGGAACCGCGATCTGACCCGGCCGCTCAGCGAGATTCGCGCTCGCGAAAAGCACCTTGCCGACAAACAGGGCCGTGGGAACAGCACGGTCTGTCTGCCCGAGATGCGCCGCGGCAAGATCGGCCTCTGCGTTGCCACGCAAATCGCGCGCTTCGTTAAGCCCGGCAATCCACTGCCCGGTTGGCATTCGCCTGAGCAGGCCTGGGCGCAAACACAGGGACAACTTGCGTGGTATCGGGCCATGGAGGAAGCAGGCCAGATGGTGCAGATCAAAGATGCCGTCGGGTTGAACAACCATGTCAGGCGCTGGACCGAGAACCCTCCGGATGACGCGCCGGTAGGCTACATCCTGAGCCTCGAGGGCGCCGACTCAATCGTGACGCTAGAGCATTTGGAACGGGCCTACGCGCAAGGCCTCCGCGCGGTCGGCCCGGCCCACTACGGCCCCGGAACCTATGCTTTTGGAACCCCAGGTGAAGCGAGTGTCGGGGGTGCGCTTGTCACTTCCGGAGCTGGCCCCGGCGCGCGGGACATCAATGCCTGTGGAGGCATCGGCGCGCGCGGTCGTGAGCTGCTGACGAAAATGGACGAACTCGGGATGATTCTCGATGCCACCCATCTGTGTGACCAGAGTTTTTGGGAGGCACTGGATCATTTTCACGGGCCCGTCTGGGCCAGCCATCAGAATTGTCGCGCTCTCGTTCCGCATCCCCGCCAGTTCAGTGACGAGCAGATAAAAGCGCTGATCGAGCGCGGCGCCGTGATTGGCGGTGTGTTGGACACTTGGATGATGAAACCGGGTTGGATTCTCGGCCAGAGCACCCCGC
>JAQSCR010000344.1 GCA_029945495.1 Pseudolabrys sp.
CGATTGGATGCCGATCACCCCGAAAACGGGGTCCTTATTCCATGCCGAAACACAGACTACTTGCCATAAAGCGGCAACTCCCCATGCAGGTTCAAATACGCTGCGGCGAATAAGATCACGCACACCAAAATCGTGAGCACCCAGATCAAAATCTCTGAAGGCCTGTCACGCATGACCTCCCCCGTTCACAGATAGCGTGTAATTCGTGCGTCCACAACTCCTGGGAGGTGGCCGGATACCAAAGAGAACAGGTCGGGCGAGCCGCCTTCTCGGCGCCCCAATGTCTCGATTGATAGCGGGCGGGCGTAAGGGTATCCTGATTCATGACCGAAGTTCATTTGTTGCTGCGCAAGGACCCGGCGGCGTCCGCCGCCGCCGTCGTTTTCATCGTCGGACTTGCGACGATGGGCGGCTTTTTCTTTTTCGAATATGTCCTGGGTTATCCGCCGTGCCCGCTCTGCCTCGATCAACGCATGGCGTTCTATGTCAGTGTGCCGTTGGCGGCGCTGCTCTGGCTCGGCGCCGGGCATGGCGCCGCCCGCAAGGTGTTGCTGCTGGGCTTCCTGGCGATTGCCGCGCTGATGCTTTGGAATACTGGGCTGTCTGCCTTTCACGCCGGCGTCGAATGGAAATTCTGGCCGGGTCCGACCGACTGCTCCGGCCCGCTTAACAAACTCGGCTCGGTTGGCGGACTGTTGAACAAACTGCAGGACATCCGAATCGTCCGCTGCGACGAAGCGGCCTGGCGCCTGTTCGGCGTTTCGCTCGCCGGCTACGACGTGCTGGTGTCGCTGTTTCTGGCGGCGGTCGCAGGTCTCGGCATCAAGGCGGCGCGGGCGCGGCCCGAGTAACGGCAGGCCGCATTGATCGAGCGCAAAACGGCGGCCGCAAACCGGCCGTAGTGTTATTTAAAGTGCTTTTGAAGAGTTGAAACGATAACGACCACGAATGAGAAAGCGCGCGTACATCCGGCGTCGCCTGCTTTTCGTGGCCGTTCACCGCGGTCCGGACTCAACACCCGCCTGCGGCGCAATGACGGAGCTTTTTACGCTCGACATCGTCGCTTCAACCTATATGGGTACGCATCGCTTCCACCGCAAGGGCTGAGGTTATCATGGCTGAAACAGACAAGGTCACGGGCTATACCGGCACCGCGAAGCTTCTGCACTGGCTGATCGTCGCGCTGCTGATCGCACAGTTCATCTTCGCCTGGATCATGCCTGATATCCGCCGCGACACCCCGGTCTCGACACTGATCAGCCTGCATTTCACATTCGGCATCGTTATTCTTGCCGTCGCCGTGATCCGGCTGGCGTGGCGCGCGACCCACGCCGAACCGCCGCCGGACCCCAGTCTGCCGCATTGGCAAGCACTCTCCGGAGAGATCGTGCATTGGCTGCTTTACGCGCTGCTGTTCATCGTCCCCTTGCTCGGCTGGATGGACGCCTCGCGGCGCGGCATGCCGGTGGTGATGGCCGGTTTCGAACTGCCCAACTTGATCGCGAAGGGCGCGTCCGGCTGGGGCTGGACCGGCGACGTGCATGGCCTGTTGTCGAATTATCTGATGCTGGCGCTGGTCGGCCTGCATGTCGCGGCCGCGCTCTATCATCATTTCGTGCAGCGCGACGGCGTGCTCAAACGCATGCTGCCCCGCTAAGGTTCGGACGCCGTTCCGCTCACTCGTAACGCAGCGCCTCGATCGGATCGAGGCGCGCCGCCTTGCGCGCCGGATAGTAGCCGAAGAAGATTCCGACCGCCGCCGAGAACAGGAATCCGCCGGCAATGGCGGCGCCCGAAATCGGCGCCGGCCAGCCGGCGAAATAGGAGATGGCGCCGGAAAACGCCACGCCCATGATGATGCCGGCGACGCCGCCGGTGACGCTGAGAAACACCGCCTCGGCGAGAAACTGCAGCAGCACATGGATGCGCCGCGCGCCGATTGCCATGCGCAGGCCGATTTCCCGCGTTCGCTCGGTCACCGATACCAGCAGGATGTTCATGATGCCGATGCCGCCGACAACCAGCGAGATGGACGCGACGGCGGCGAGCAGCAGCGCCATGATGCGGCTTGAACTTTCGGCGGCTTCCGCGATCTGACTGAGATTGCGCACCGAAAAATCGTTGTCGTCGCCGGGCTGAATGCGATGCCGGCGCGCGAGAATTTCGGTGGTCTGGCGAATGGCCGGCTGCACGTCCGTCGAATTGGCGGCTTGCACGTAGATCTGATTGACGTAGCCGGCCAGATGCGGCGTCAACCCATAGGGATTGGGCGGCACCGGGTAAATCCAGTTGAGCTGGCTCTGCGCCTGCGACGGCGCGGCCACGCCGAGCACTTTGCGTTCGGCGGTTGTAAACGGAATCATTACTAGATCGTCCTGGTCCTGACCGAACGATGTCTGTCCCTTGGATTCCAAAACGCCGATCACGCGCAGCGGGACGCCCTTGACCTGAACGAATGCGCCGACGGGCGTTTCGTGTCCGGCGAACAATTGCTTCGACACGGTTTGTCCGATCACCACGACCAGCGCGGCAGAAGCGTCGTCATCGGCCGTGATTTCGCGACCGACATCGACCCGCCAGTTAGTCATCGGCGGATAGTTCGGGCTGACGCCTTGGATGTTGGTCGCCCAATTCTGATTGCCGGACTGAACCTGGCCATTCTGACGGATGAGGTAGCTGACCGCGCTGACGGCCCCGCTCTCGCGCCGGATGGCCTGCGCGTCGCGGGTCGTGAGCGTGGAGGCACTGCCGGACCCGCCGCGCATGCCGCCTGCCGTCCTGGCGCCCGGCAGAACCACGACGAGATTGGTGCCGAGCCGCTCGATCTGCTTGCGCACCGCATCATTGGCGCCCTGACCGACGGCGACCATGGCGATCAAGGCGGCGACGCCGATGAAGACGCCGAGCATCGTCAGTGACGATCGCATCATGTTGCGCCAGATCGCCTGCATGGCGGCCACCATAATCATCAGCCCGAAGCCCCAAAAGGTGCCGGCGCGTCGCGCGGCGGTAGGCAGAGGCCGTCCCGGATGCGCAAGAGATAACGATCCGTCGGCCGCCGCGACTTCCAGTGTCGGCGCGAGCTTGACCGGGTTAAGGTTTCGCACGTCGGAAACGATCTGACCGTCGCGCATGGTCAATGTGCGATTGGTGTAGGCGGCAATATCGGCTTCGTGAGTGACGACGATGATGGTGACGCCCTGCTCCCGGTTGAGGCGGGTCAGCGTCTCCATGATTTCGTGCGATGTTCGCGTATCGAGATTGCCGGTCGGCTCGTCGGCGAGCAGCAGACCGGGCGCGTTGATCAGCGCCCGCGCGATCGCGACCCGCTGTTGCTGGCCTCCCGAGAGTTGGCCGGGCGTGTTGCGCTCACGGTCGCCAAGGCCGAGCAGCCTCAGCGATGCGCGCGCTCGTTCGACGCGCGAGGCCGCATTGGCCGGCCCTGAGGTGGCATAAAATAGCGGCAACGCCACGTTTTCGAGCGCGCTGGTGCGCGACAGCAGATTGAAGCTCTGGAACACGAAGCCCAGCCGTTCGCTGCGCAGCCGCGCCCGATCGGGCTCGTCGAGCCCGGCGACATCGACGCCGTCGAAAAAATAGCGGCCGCTGCTTGGCCGATCAAGGCAGCCGACCACCGCCATCAGCGTCGACTTGCCGGAGCCTGAGGATCCCATGATCGCAACGAATTCTCCAGCCTCGATCGTAAGGCTGACATCGCGCAGTGCATGCACATCGACATCGCCGACGTGATACGTCCGCGTAAGATGTTCAAGCCTGATGATCGGCTCGGCTTTGGTTGACTGGCCCGCCATCGGCCGCGTCACAACTGGAGGCGCGGCGTCGCCGCCTTGCTGCTGCTATTGGTGCGTTGTTCGGCGATGATAACCCGGTCGCCGACTTTCACGTCGCCCTGGACGATTTCGGTAAAGCTATCGTCGTCGAGACCCGCGGTCACGGCCACCCGCACCGGCTTGCCATCGCGCAAGACCCATACCGCCGCTTGCGGCGCTGTCGCGGTGGATGTCCTGGTGCGCCGCACTGCCGTTCCGCCGGCGCTTGCCGGACTATAACGCAGCGCCTGGCTCGGCACGCGCAAGACATCGAGCCGTTCGTCAATAACGATGCGGTTGGCCGCCGTCATGCCCGGCTTGAGCGCCAAATCCAGATTGTCGACGCTGACCACGACGTCGTAGGTCACCACGTTCTGCACCGTCTGCGGCGATTGGCGCACCTGCGTCACCGTGCCTCTGAAGATGCGTTTGGGGAAAGCGTCGACCGTGAAGTTGGCCTTGTTCTGTTCTTTGATGCCGCCGATGTCGCTTTCACTCACATTGGTGTCGACCTGCATTTTGGTGAGGTCGGTCGCGATCAGAAACAAAGTCGGCGTCTGGAAGCTTGCCGCCACGGTCTGGCCGACCGTGACGTTGCGCGACACCACGGTGCCGTCGACCGGCGAAACAATGTCGGTGTAGCCGAGATTGACCTGCGCGGCATCGAGCTGCGCCTGGCGCTGCAGGATGGCCGCCTCGTCGACACCGACCTGGGCGCGGGCCTGATCAAGCGCATTTTTCGCGATGTCGAGCGTGTCTTTGGAAATGGCGTTGGTTTGCGCCAGCCGGGCATTACGGTCGTAGTTCAGCTGGGTGTAATCGAAGTTGGCCTGGTCCTTGACAAGTTGCGCCTTTGCCTGCGTCAGGTTCGCGCTGTTCTGGTCGACGACGCTCTGATACGGACGCGGATCGATCTTGGCGCAAACCTGGCCTTTGGTGACCTCGGTGTTGTAGTCGCAATGTATTCCCTGAATCACGCCGGAGACATAAGATCCGACGATGATCGTCAGCACCGGGTTGACCGTGCCGGTGGCGGTCACCGCGCGCGTCACGTCGCCGCGGATAACCGCCGCGGTGGTGTAATTGACCGTTCCGCTTGAACCCGAGAACCACCAGCCGGCGCCGATGGCAAGGGCCACAGCGAGCGCCAGCACTGCGCCGAGCGGCCAGAATTGACGAGAGCGTCGAGTCGCGGGCACCGGCGGCGGCGACGGTTTTTGGAGAGGAGCGACCGGCGCAGCTTGCTCGATGCGCGTCGCTCCCATCTCCATGGGCTTATCCATGATCGAACTCCGCTCTGCCCCAATGAGGTAAATTAGCCGGCAAAAACGGCGCGGCTTTGATAAGCGTCAATTCCCGGCACATCGGCGGAAATGGCTTGGCGGAACCGGACAGCAGGGGCCGATCCGTCGGTCCGTCACGGATCCAGCTCGGTATCCCAGTAGAGATAGTCGAGCCAGCTATCGTGCAGATAGTTCGGCGGGAACAGCCGGCCGTTCCGGTGCAGGTGGTGCACCGTCGGTTGGAACGGCATCTGTGCCGGATACATACGCGCTTCCTGCATGGTCAGGCTGCCCTTGCGCAGGTTGCAGGGCGAGCAGGCGGCCAGCACGTTGTCCCAGGTGGTGTGACCGCCGCGCGAGCGCGGAATCAAATGATCGAAGGTCAGCTCGCTGCGCTCGCCGCAATATTGGCAGCAGAACCGATCGCGCAGGAAGACGTTGAAGCGGGTGAAGGCCGGATGCGTCGACGGCTTCACATAGGTCTTGAGCGACACCACGCTCGGCAGCTTCATCTCGAAAGAGGGGCTGTGCACCGCGTGATCGTAATTGGCGACGATGTTGACGCGGTCAAGGAAGACGGCCTTGATCGCGTCCTGCCAGGACCACAAGGACAAAGGATAGTAGCTCAACGGCCGGAAGTCGGCGTTGAGAACCAGGGCCGGAAATCCGGCAGGCGAAACGTGCACATTCAAAGTGACGCTCCTCAACCTCCTAAGGAACGCTGCCGCCACGCAGCTTACCCTCTACTAATAGTGCAGCGTGACGGGATTGTGAAGTAGCGCTGGGGGCAACCTACCGGTCGGCTATAGTCGACTTGCGATAAATTCGCCGCCGTGGCGCAGGCCTTCCTGATCGATACCGTGGCCGACCCCATGCGAGATGTGCCATTGCGTCGGTACTTCCAGCGCCGCCAGCCCCTGCGCGGCATGGAATACCGCCTGCACCGGAATCATCTCATCCTGGTCGCCATGCACCAGCAGCACGGGTGGCCTGCTGGTAATCTCGGCGGCAAAAGCCTCGGGATCCGGGTCCGCGGGCAGCACCAGCATGCCCGAATAGCCGACGATGGCCACCGGTGCGACCGGCCGGCGCAGGCCGATATGCAGCGCCATCATGGTGCCCTGGCTGAAGCCGACCAGCGCCAAGGCCTGCGGCGGCAGATAGCGGCGCGCCAGTTCGGCATCGACGAACGCGTTGAGGATCGGGCCGGCGGCGTTGACGCCGAGCCAGCGCTCGTTCGGATCGCGGAACGTCAGCGGAAACCATTCGCGGCCCATCGGCGATTGGCCGCAGGGGTTTGGCGCATGCGGCGAGACGAACGCGGCATCCGGCAACAGGCCCTGCCAGGCCCGGCCGATCTCGATCAGGTCGTTGCCGTCGGCGCCGTAGCCATGCACGAACACGACGAGTTGCTTGGCCGTACCGGATTTCGGCTCAAGGCGCGGGCCGTCGAGTTCAACCATTTTTCGATTTCCTTTTGGCGGGCTTGGTCGCCGCCTTTTTAACCGACTTTTTGCGCGCCGTCTTTTTTGCCGGCGTCTTTTTCGTGGGAGTCTTTTTCACGGTCGTCCCGACCGGCACGACGTCGCGCTTCTTCACCGCGTGGTAATAGGCCCACATCAGATGTGCCGCCACGCCGCGCCACGGCCGCCAGGCCTCGGCGATCTTCGTCAGTTGCTTGGCGTCCGGGCGTTTGCGTAGAGCCAGCGCGATGCGCGCCGCTTCCTGCACCGCGAGGTCGCCGGCCGGGAAAGCATCGGCATGGCCGAGGCAGAACAAAAGATAGATGTCGGCGGTCCACGGTCCGACGCCGTGCAGCGCGGTGAGCAGCGCATGCGCGGCATCCGCGTCCATTTCGCCGACGGCGTTGAGATCGATCGCGCCTTTGCCGACGGCTTTGCCGATTTCCTTGATCGATTTGATCTTGGCGTTCGACAGGCCGAGCCGCTTGAGCTTGTCGGTGCGCGCCAGCCGGACCGTGTCGTGATGAAACGGATCGAACGCGGCAAAGAGACGGTCGCGCATCGCGGCCGCGCTGGCCACCGATACTTGCTGGCCGCAGACGATCGCGCATAAGCCGGCATAGCCGCCCTCGCGCCGGCGCAGGCTGAAGGCCCCGGCCGTTTCGGCCACCGGCGCCAGGCGCGGATCGAGCTTGACCAGTTCCGCGAGCCCGGCCAGCAGATCGGCTTCGGTATGAAGAAAGTGGGTCATGCGCTATCTCTGTAGCAAGCCAAACTTCGGATAGAAAAGCCAAACCCAAAGCCATGCCACCCGTTTTCCGCTTCGCACCGTCGCCGAACGGACACCTGCACCTCGGTCATGCCCTGTCGGCGCTGCTCAATGCCGACCGGGCCAAAGCCGCGGGCGGACGAATGCTGCTGCGGATTGAGGATATCGATACGTCCCGATGCCGTCCGGAATATGAGGCGGCGATCTATGAGGATCTGGCCTGGCTCGGGCTGACATGGGAACGGCCGGTGCGGCGGCAATCCGAACATTTCGATGCCTATCGCGCGGCGCTGGGCCAGCTTGACGCCATGGGCCTGATCTATCCGAGCTTCGAGAGCCGGGCCGAAATCGCTGCCATGGTCGCCATGCGCGAGGCGGAAGCGCCGTGGCCGCGCGATCCCGACGGCGCGCCGCTTTATCCGGGCGCCGCCAAGTCGCTGACCACGGCAGAGCGCGCCAGCCGCATTGCCTCGGGCGTGCCCTACGCCCTGCGGCTGGATATGGCGCGCGCGCTGTCGGCTCTCACCGGCGAACTGGATTGGGCGGAAACCGGTGCCGGCCTCGCCGGCGAAACCGGGACGGTCGCCGCCGATCCCGGCCAATGGGGCGACGTCATCCTGGCGCGCAAGGATGCGCCGGCCAGCTACCATCTGGCCGTGACCGTGGACGACGCGGCGCAAGGCGTCACCGACGTGGTGCGCGGCAGCGACCTGTTCCACGCCACGAGCGTCCATCGCCTGCTGCAAAAGCTGCTCGGCCTGCCGGCGCCGCGTTACTATCACCACCGGCTCATTCTCGACGCCGACGGGCGCAAACTGTCGAAATCGACGCAGGCGACGGCTTTGCGGGAACTGCGCGGGCGGGGCGCCACCCCGGCCGCCATCCGCAAGGCGGTCGGCCTCGATTGAGGCCTGCTTCCGTGCCATGGTTTGCGCGGGGCTAAGGGATCGATGGCGAAGCGCAAGCGCAGCAAACGCAAAGATACCAAGGTGAAGGGCAAGGCCGCGGCCATGCGCGCGGTCGAGGCGGCGCTCGCCGGCATCGCCCATGACATCCGCACGCCTTTGACCGGCATCGTGGCGCTGGCCGAGTTGCTGGCGGCGTCCAATCTGGGCCCGCGCGAACGCGGTTGGGCCAATGCGGTCAAAAGCGGCGCCGATCATCTGGCCGCACTGAGTTCGCTGATTGTCGATGCGGTGAAAGCCGACGCCGCCGGACTGGTGCTGCGCGCCGAACCGTTTTCGCCGCGTGCGCTCGCCGAGGCGGTCGGGCAGGGGCTGGCGGCGCGCGCCAACAACAAGAGTGTCGACTCCAGGATCGACATTGCGGCCGATCTGCCGGCGATGGCGTCGGGCGATGTCCTGCGCCTGCGCGCGGCGCTGGAAAATCTCGCCGACAACGCGGTGAAATTCACCAGCAAGGGCGCGGTCACGTTCGCCGCTGCCGTTGAGCCTGCCGCGCGCGGCCGCCTGCGGCTGGTGTTCACGCTGACCGACAGCGGCATCGGCATGAGCGCCGCCGACATGAAACGGCTGTTCCGGCCGTTCGCGCAGGCGAGCGAGCAGATCGCCCGTCGCTACGGCGGCGCCGGCCTCGGCCTCGTCTTCGTCAAGCGCATCGCCACGGCGATGGGCGGCGACCTCAAGGTCGTCAGCAAACCTGGCTTAGGATCGACCTTCCGTTTTACGGCCTTGGTCGCGCCTGCCGCGGAACGCCGCACCGGCGATATAGCGCGCGCCACGCCGCCGCGGTCGCTGTCGCTCTTGTGCGCGGAGGACAATCCATACGGACGCGTCGTGATGAACACGATCCTCACCCAGCTCGGCCACACCGTCGATTTCGTCGAGAGTGGCGAAGCGGCGGTGAAGGCGGCGGAAGGCGGCGGCTACGACGCGGTGCTAATGGATGTAACGCTCACCGGCCTTGACGGCATCGCTGCAACCAAGGCGATCCGCGCTTTGCCTGGCAAGCTTGGGCAAGTGCCGGTGATTGGCATATCCGGCCGCGGCGATCGCGCGACCGAACAGGCGGCGCGCGCCGCAGGCATGAATTTCTATTTCAAGAAGCCGGTCAGTCCGGCGAAACTGGCGCAGGCTTTGGCGACAGTCGCCTAGCGCGACAGCGAATAATGCCAATGCCCGGTCCACCAGCTGGCGTCGCTGTGCAGGCGGATGGCGAAAAGGCCGAGACCACAGATCAGGGCGACCCAGAACAGCCAAGGCTGCATTCTACCCCGCAAACCGAAAAGGCCGACAATCAAGGCCGCATCGATGACCATTTCCATCACCTGCGACGTTCGTACGGGATACTCATGCGCGGCGGTCAAGGTTCGCCAAAGGAAATTGCCGATCAGTATGGCCGGCAATAGCCACGGCACGACTCGGGTAAAGCCCGATTGATTCTGCGGCGGTGTGGTCGGATCGCTCATGCGCGGCCTCCGGCTTTCTCAGCAACCGGACCTATTGTGCCGCGCCGGGCACGCGGACGTCAAACGTTGGTCAGGCCATGCTTCTGCTCAACGATGCGCACCACATCCTTCATGATGCGGTTGAGCTCGAAATCCTTCGGCGTATAGACCGCGGCGACGCCGGATTTTTCCAGCTCCGCCGCGTCCTCCGGCGGAATGATGCCGCCGACCACCACCGGCATGGTCATGCCGGCCGCTTTCATGCGCGCGACCACGTCGGCGACCAGCGGCAAATGGCTGCCGGACAGGACAGACAGGCCAATGACGTGGGCTTTTTGTTCGCGCGCGGCATCGACGATTTCTTCCGGCGTCAAACGAATGCCTTCATAGACCACCTGCATGCCGGCATCGCGCGCGCGCACCGCGATCTGCTCGGCGCCGTTCGAGTGGCCGTCGAGACCCGGCTTGCCGACCAGGAACGTGAGCCGGCGGCCGAGCTTGACCGAGACGCGGTCGACGTCGGCGCGGATATCGTCGAGACCTTCGACGTCGTTGCGCATGGCGTTGCCGACGCCGGTCGGCGCGCGGTATTCGCCGAAGGCCTCACGCAAGGTCCAGCCCCATTCGCCGGTGGTGACGCCGGCTTTGGCGCAGGCGATTGACGGCGGCATGATGTTGCCGCCGGTGGTGGCGGCGCGCTTCAACTCAGCCAATGCCGACCCCACTGCCTTGTTGTCGCGCGCGGCGCGCCAGGTCTTGAGCCGTTCGAGTTGGTCGCGCTCGGCGTCTTCCGACACGGTCATGATCGAATCGATGCCGCCGGTCAGCGGCGACGGCTCTGTCTCGAGATATTTGTTGACGCCGACGACGATCTGTTCGCCGCGCTCGATCGCTTCCAGCCGCGCCGTGTTGGATTCGACCAGCCGCTGCTTCATGTAGCCGGACTCGACTGCGGCGACCGCGCCGCCCATGTCGTCGATGCGCTTGAGTTCTTCTTTGGCCTCACGCTTCAACTCGTCGACCTTGCGCTCGATCTCGGCCGAGCCGTCGAAGATGTCGCCGTAGTCGAGCAGATCGGTCTCATAAGCCAGAATCTGCTGCATGCGCAGCGACCATTGCTGGTCCCATGGCCGCGGCAGGCCGAGCGCCTCGTTCCACGCCGGCAATTGCACGGCGCGGGCGCGCGCATTCTTCGACAAGGTCACCGCCAGCATTTCGATCAGAATGCGCGCGACGTTGTTTTCCGGCTGGGGTTCGGTCAGGCCGAGCGAGTTGACCTGCACGCCGTAGCGGAACAGGCGCTGCTTCGGGTCGGTGATGCCGTAGCGGTCGCGCGTGATCTCGTCCCACAACTCAGTGAAGGCGCGCATCTTGCAGACTTCGGTGATGAAGCGCATGCCGGCATTGACGAAGAACGATATACGCCCGACCACCTCGCCGAACTTCGCGTCGGTCACTTCGCCGGACTTCTTCACCGTATCGAGTACCGCCACCGCCGTCGCCAATGCGAAGGCCAGCTCCTGCACTGGCGTCGCCCCGGCTTCCTGCAAATGGTAGGAGCAGATGTTCATCGGGTTCCACTTCGGCAGCTCGGTGGTGGTAAAGATCGCCACGTCCTTGATCAGCCGCATCGATGGCGCCGGCGGGAACACGTAAGTGCCGCGCGACAGATATTCCTTGATGATGTCGTTCTGGATGGTGCCGGTCAGGCTGTTGCGCGGCGTGCCCTGTTCATCGGCGACGGCGATATAGAGCGCCATCAGCCACGCCGCGGTGGCGTTGATGGTCATCGAGGTGTTCATGGTGCCGAGCGGGATCTGGTCGAACAGCGCGCGCATGTCGCCGAGATGGTTGACCGGAACGCCGACCTTGCCGACCTCGCCCTTGGCCAGGACATGGTCCGAATCGTAGCCGGTCTGGGTCGGCAGATCGAAGGCGACCGACAGGCCGGTCTGCCCCTTGGCGAGATTCTTGCGGTAGAGCGCGTTGGAATCGGCCGCGGTCGAGTGGCCCGCATAGGTGCGGAAAATCCACGGTCTGTCGCGTTGTGGTCGGTCCCGTTCGGTCTTGTCGCGCATGGGTTTTCCCTATGTGGGAAGTTTGGCCGTTCTATTGTTGCAATGCAACATGAATTGCGTCAAACTAATGATGCGTTTTGGCCTTTTAAGCGTGCCTGGTGAGGAGTTTGCTGATGGCGGCTGCTGCCCCCGTGCGGAGTGTCGCTCCGCTGAAGGACCTTTATGCTATCGGCGAGATTCCGCCGCTCGGCCACGTGCCTGAAAAAATGCACGCATGGGTCATTCGCAAAGAGCGGCACGGTCCGCCGGACAAATCGTTCCAGCTCGAAGTGGTGCCGACCTGGACTATCGGCGAAGACGAAGTCCTCCTGCTCGTGATGGCCGGCGGCGTCAATTATAATGGCGTCTGGGCCGGCCTGGGCCAGCCGATCACGCCGTTCAACGTGCACAAGCAGCCCTATCATATTGCCGGCTCTGACGCCTCGGGCGTGGTCTGGGCGGTCGGCGCTAAGGTCAAGCGCTGGAAAGTCGGCGACGAAGTCATCGTTCATTGCAATCAGGACGACGGCGACGATGAGGACTGCAACGGCGGCGATCCGCTGCTGTCGCCGTCGCAGCGCATCTGGGGCTACGAAACGCCGGACGGTTCGTTCGCGCAGTTCTGCCGCGTGCAGTCGCGGCAACTGATGCAGAAGCCCGCGCATCTCACCTGGGAAGAATCGGCCTGCTATACGCTGACGCTCGCCACCGCCTACCGCATGCTGTTCGGCCATCCGCCGCATACGCTCAAGCCCGGGGACAACGTGCTGGTCTGGGGCGCCTCCGGCGGCCTCGGCGTGTTCGGCCTGCAACTGGTCGCCGCCTCCGGCGCCAACGCCATCGCCGTGGTCTCCGACGAATCGAAGATGGAATATGTCTTCAATCTCGGCGCCAAGGGCGCGATCAATCGCAAGGAGTTCAACTGCTGGGGCCAGCTGCCGCAGGTGAACTCCGCCGAATATAACGACTGGAGCAAGGAAGCCCGCCGTTTCGGCAAGGCGATCTGGGACATTACCGGCAAACGCGATGTCGACATCGTGTTCGAGCATCCGGGCGAGGCGACGTTCCCGGTGTCGTCGATGGTAGTCAAGCGCGGTGGCATGGTCGTGTTCTGCGCCGGAACCACCGGCTTCAACATCACCTTCGACGCCCGGTATGTCTGGATGCGGCAGAAGCGCATCCAGGGTTCGCACTTCGCGCACTTGAAGCAGGCTTCTCAGGCCAACCGCTTCGTGCTGGAGCGCCGCATCGATCCGTGCCTGTCGAAGACTTTTCAGTGGCAGGAAATCCCGACGGCGCACATGATGATGTGGAAGAACCAGCATCCGCCCGGCAACATGGCGGTGCTCGTCTGCGCGCCGTCGCCGGGACTCAAGAGCCTCGAGGACGTGCAGGAAGTCGCCGGCGTCGCCTGACCGCGCCGGCATTAATTAAGGCAGCGTCGCCTTGTCCGCGTCGGCGGGAGGCGCCTCGACTTTCGGTCGCGGGCTGATGACCGAATTCATCTCGCCGCCGTAGATAAAGATCGACGCGCAGAAATAGAGAAAAACCAGCGCGATCATCGCCGACGCCAGGCCGGCATACATCGTTACATAAGCGAAAGCATAGTCGGCGAGATATCGGCCGAAGGCCGCGCCGCCCACCAGCCACAGCAGCAGGGTGGCGATAATGCCCGGAGCGATTTCGCGAAAGCTGCGCCGACCGGCCGGCAGCCAGAGATGCAGTATGGTGAGCGCAATGACCATGACAACCGCCGCCGTGGCGTAGCGTGTGAAGGTGACGATGCCGCTGAGCGGTTCCAGCGTCGGGACGTATTGCACTAGCTTGTACCAAATGAGCGGCGCTAGTACGACCAGAAACGCGAAAGCGAGCAGCGCTATCGCGCCGACGATCACGTAGCCGACCGATTCAATCCGTAACAGCCACCATGGCCGCTGTTCGACTATATCGTAAGCCCGGTTGAGGCCGATGCGCAGGCTCTCCACGCCGCTCGATGCGAAATACAATGCGAACAGCACGCCGAAGGTCAGCACGTCGCCGCGCGTATTGATCAAGACGCCGGTGATATCCATCGCAAGCGGCCCGGCCACTTCCTTCGGCCAGGCTTCCAGCAGGATGCGCGCGGCCTCGTCCGCCAGTTGCTTGGAGCCGAAAAAAAAGCCGGCGAGCGCGGTGACCACAATCAGGAACGGAAACAGCGCCATATGGCTGGCGATGGCCCAGCCGTCGTCGGCAAGAAAATGCCGGCCGGCGTCCAACACGATGCGAAACGACGACGTCAATAAGCGCAATGCGTGAACCCCACGGCGGAATCGGCTTGCTTCGTTTGAAATTGGCGATTGGCGGACCGTTTGCAAGAGCTTATCGCGTAGCCGTTGCGCCGGCGAAAACCGATCAGGCTACCCGCACCTCGGCGAGGAACTGACGGACTTCGGCCTCCAGGCCTTCGGCCTCGACCGCGACGGCATCGGCCAGATCCTTCACATCGGCGGCGGTCGAACGGGCGTCGGTGGTGACGCCGGCAACCCGGACCATGGCTTCGGCGCCGTTGCGCGCTTCGCCGGAGGCACGGCCGACGCCTTCGGCGATCGAGGCCACCGCCGAATTCTGCTGATCGACGGTTGCCGCCACGGTGGTGGCGATAGCCGCCATGTCGCGGATGATGGCATTGACCTGCTCGATGGCCTGGGCGGCATCGGCGGCAGCCGACTGGATCGATCCAACCTGGCCGGCGATTTCCTCGGTCGCTTTCGCCGTCTGGCCGGCCAGCGATTTGACCTCCGCCGCCACCACCGCGAAGCCGCGGCCGGAATCGCCGGCGCGCGCGGCTTCGATGGTGGCGTTGAGCGCCAGCAAGTTGGTTTGCCCGGCGATGGCCTGGATCAAACCGACGACCTCACCGATGCGGGTGGCGGCATCGCCGAGTTCGCTCATGGTGCCGACGGTGCGCTGGGCTTCCGATACGGCGCGTTCGGCCACCGCCGTGGCCTTCGACGCCTGTGCCGCGATCTCACCGATCGAAGCCGCCAGTTCCTCGACCGAATTCGCGGCGGCGGCGACATTTTCGGATGCGGCGGACACGCGCTCTTCGGCGGTCTGCGCCTCCGACGATACGGTATCGGCCGACTTGTTCAGGTCGCTCGAACTCATTTCCAGCTTGAGCGACGCCGCGCGCAGCCTGCCGAGCGCGCCGCCGACCGAGTGATTGAAGTGGGCGATCTTCGTCACGATCATATTGCTGCGCTCGATTTGCGCCGCGCTCGTTTCGGTTTGCGTTTGCGCCAGCTTCTCGCGCTCGATGATGTTGTCGCGGAATACGATCACCGTGCGCGCCATATCGCCGATTTCGTCGCGCGCGCGGGTGGCGGGAATGCGCGCGGTCGTGTCGCCGGCGGCGAGCCGCTTCATGACGTCGGCCAGCCCGTGCAGCGGGATAGTAATGCTGCGGCCGATCAGCCAGCTCAGGCCCAAACCGAATGCGACCATGGCGACGCCGACCGCGATGATGATGGCGCGCGTGCGCTCTTGCGATGCGACCAAAGCGGCGGCGGCGTGGCCGGTGGCGTCGCTCGCCATCACGATGATGCTGTCGGCACGCGGCAGCATATTCTGGCTGTCGAGATCGATCAGGGTACGCAGCGGATAGATCCGGTCGGAGGCTTCGATCCAGCGCGCGAAGATCGCGGCGTAAGACTTGACCTTCTGTTCCAGCGCGGTCTTCATCTTCTCGGTGCCGTCGATAAGATCGAACGTGTCGTTGAATTGATTGTACGTATTGAAGAACAGCTGCCGCATCAATTCACCGGGCGCCAGGCGATATTCGGCCTCGTGGTGCCGCATAGTCAGCAGCAACATCATCAGCTTGTTGGCGTCGGCCTCCGCCAGCCAGCTCATGTCGTCGTTGAGCGTTCGTTCGATCGCGTTTCCGGCGTCGCGCAACTGGCGGCGAAGCCCCTGGGAATCGTCGAAGCCGAGCGTTTCCTGCTCCTCGACCATGCTGTCGAAATTCTTTTTGATGGCGGCCAGTTGCGCCTGCACGCCGGCCAGGTCCTGGCTTTGCATGCCGTTAATCGACGCAGCCGTGTTAAGCCATCTGGAGGCTGCGGTTTCCGCGGCGGTGAAGGCGCCCGCCAATTCGGGCTTCGGGGCGATGGCGAAATCCTTGACCGTGATGCGCATCTCGGAAATCGCACTTTTGAAATCGCGGCTGGCGTCGGCGAGCGCCGCCGACTGCTTGACGGTCTGGAAGGCCTGGCCCACTTCGCCTTCACCGACGTTGTAGGTAAATCCATTGCCGAGGAAGCCGACCACCGGCAGTAGCGCGAGCGCGATGAGGCGCGTCCGCACGGAGAACGTGGCGAGCAGTCGGCTCCACCATTGGCCAAGGAGCGCAAATCGCTTCAAATGCATGGAGCCGGTTCAATCTCGCCGGTGACGGGAACGCAGCAAATCGCGCCTACGTAACAAACATCTAAATGGTTAATTTTGTAGCAATTCCAGATGCTAGCGCGACCCGGCAAGCGTTAAACACGGTCATTTCGGGCCTGGTTTGCTTTTGTGCACTGCACGCGTAGTGTAATCGGGCTGGCGGCGGCACTTGGCCGCCCGTAAAGCGCCGAAGGCCTCCAGAGGATTTCAGAGGGATCTATGCCGATTGCCGCCACCCGCTCCGCCGCCGGACACGAACTGGTCGACCTCAGCCGCGAGGCGACCCTGGCCCTCGACGCTTTGCTGGCCGACGCCATCGCCAAGGTGCGCGAGCGCGTGGTGGTGGAAGGCCATGCCGTCGCCAGCCTGTTCGATCGCGAGCAGCGCGCCACCCACGGCCTGGCCTGGCTTGCGACTTATGTCGAGGCGGTGCGTCAATTGGCGGCCTACACCGAGCGCATGACGGCGAGCGGCCAGCTCGGCGAGCTCGAGGAGCACCTGGTGCGCATCGGGCTCGGCGAATGTCTGGCGCAGATCGTCGGCGGCATTCCGATGAGCCAGGGCGAACTGGTGCGGCCGAGCGACCTCGGCCTGACGCCGTCGCAGGTCGCGGCGCGGATCAATCCGATGCTTGAAAGCCTGATCGTCACCGGCAACACCGCCGAGCGGCGCGCGCGCCTGATGCAATTGATGGGCGCCAGCCACGGCGCCACCGTCGGCGTCTGCGGTCTCGACGAGACGCTGGAATCGATCCGCGAGGAAATGCGCCGCTTCGCCGACAACGAAGTGATCGGCAACGCGCAGGGCTGGCACCGCACCAACAGCTACATCCCGATGGAAGTCATCGCGCAGATGTCCGAGCTCGGCGTGTTCGGCCTGACGATTCCGGAGGAATTCGGCGGCATGGGGCTGGGCAAGGAGTCGATGTGCGTCGTCTCCGAGGAATTGTCGCGCGGCTATATCGGCGTCGGCTCGCTCGGCACGCGTTCCGAGATCGCCGCCGAACTCATTCTCGGCGGCGGCACCGCCGAGCAGAAGGCTAAATGGCTGCCGAAGCTCGCCTCCGGCGAAGTGCTGCCGACGGCGGTGTTCACCGAGCCCAACACCGGCTCCGATCTGGCGTCGTTGAAGACGCGCGCGGTGCGCGAAGGCGATGTCTACAAGGTGTACGGCAACAAGACCTGGATCACCCATCCGGTGCGCGCGGATTTGATGACGCTGCTGGTGCGCACCAATCCGAAGGAGCCGGGCCATCGCGGCTTGTCGATGCTGCTGGCCGAAAAGCCGCGCGGCACCGATGCCGATCCATTCCCGGTCAAGGGCATGACCGGCACCGAGATCGAAGTGCTGGGCTATCGCGGCATGAAGGAATACGAGATCGCTTTCGACGGCTTCGAGGTGAAGGCGGAGAACCTGCTCGGCGGCGTCGAGGGG
Source organism: Pseudolabrys sp. (assembly GCA_029945495.1). Lineage (GTDB taxonomy): Bacteria > Pseudomonadota > Alphaproteobacteria > Rhizobiales > Xanthobacteraceae > Pseudolabrys. Next base: position 17,672 of record JAQSCR010000344.1, read on the forward strand.
CTGGGCTTCAAGCAGTTGATGCAGACATTCGAATCAGCCCGCATCCAGACCGCGGCGCGCGCCATCGGCGTCGCCCAGGCGGCGATGGAGCAGGCCATGTCCTACGCCAAGAGCCGCATCCAGTTCGGCCGGCCGATCGCTGAATTCCCGCGCGTCGCCGACAAGATTGTCATGATGGCGGTCGAGATCATGATCGCGCGTCAGCTCACCTATCACGCGGCGCGTGAGAAGGACTCAGGCCGCCGCTGCGATCTGGAGGCCGGCATGGCTAAATTGTTCGGCGCGCGCGTGGCCTGGGCCAATGCCGACAACGCCGTGCAGGTGCATGGCGGCAACGGCTTTGCGCTCGAATTCCCGGTCTCGCGCATTCTCTGCGACGCCCGCATTCTCAATATCTTCGAGGGTGCCGCCGAGATTCAGGCGCAAGTCATCGCCCGCCGGCTGCTCGACGGGACAAATTGAGGTTTTTTGCAACGAAATAGCCTGTCCGCGCGTTTGATCCAGAGCAAACGGCGCCCGCCGCAACTGCTCTACAATAGACAAACAAATCGGGAGGTTTTTTTATGTCTGCATTATCGATCCAGCCGGGTGAATGGGTGGTGGTCTGCGATGGCGCCAAGGCGCTGGTGCTGGAAAACGTCGGCGACGCCAAGTTCCCCAACCTGAAAACGCGCGACGTCTACGAACAGAAATCCTTGGCGACGCACGAACTCGGCACCGACAAGCCCGGCCGCTCGTTCAGTTCGTTCAGCCATGGCCGCAGTTCGGTCGAGCAGACCGATTGGCACGACCAGGCCGAGCAGGCGTTCCTCACCGAACTCGTTCACAAGCTCGACGCCGCCGTGACATCGCATAAGGTCAAGTCGCTGATCGTGGTGGCGCCGCCCCGCGCGCTCGGCATGATCCGCACGCACTACAGCCACGCGCTGCGTGCCGCGGTGCGTGCCGAACTCGACAAGGATCTGGTCAAGATGCCGGTGCACGAGATCGAGAAGCACCTGACCGCGGCCTGACGCCATACACCTGTCGTCACCCGCCGAGGCGGGCGATCCAGCACTTTCCAGGAGCTGGATGGCCCGCTTTCGCGGGCCCTGACAAATTCGGGATGGGGCTGGCCGGATACGGCGGCGATGCTATGTTCGCCGGATGAATCGACTCAATTGGATCACAGGGATTTTCGGCGTCGTGGCTGCCATACTGGCGGTGTCGCTGCCGGCGCGCGCGCAAACGCCGCCGCCGACCGTGGAACGTCCGGCGGCGACGGCGCCCGACGCCAATCCGGTCAGCAATCCGATGGCGGTGCCCGGCTTCTGGGACCCGCGCCGGCGGCCGGAGCGGCCCGATCTGTCGCGCATCGGCGTCATCCGCTTTCTCACCGAAACCGATTATCCGCCGTTCGATTATGCCGGGCCCGATGGCGCGCCGGCCGGCTTCAATGTCGATCTGGCGCGGCTGGTCTGCGAGGAAATCAAGGTCGCCTGCACCGTGCAGATGCGGCGATTCGATACCTTGGTCGATGCCTTGAACAGCAATGGCGGCGACGCGGTGATCGCCTCGATCGCTGCGACGCCCGATATGCGCAAGCGCGTCGATTTCAGCGATCCCTATTACCGCATGCCGGCGCGCTTCGTGGCGCGGCGCGAATTTGACCTCGACTTGCGCCCGGAGGCGCTTGAGGGCAAGAAAATCGGCGTCGTCGCTGGCACCGCGCTGCAGCCTTATCCGACCGCGGAGGCCGCGCGCGGCGCTGAAGAAAGGCGAGATCGATCTTCTGTTCGGCGACGGCATCTCGCTGGCATTCTGGCTGAACGGCACCGATTCCGCCGGTTGCTGCGAATTCCGCGGCGGGCCTTACATGGAAAGCCGCTATTTCGGCGAGGGCGTCGGCATCGCGGTCAGGCGCGGCAACGATCTGCTGCGCCAGGCGTTCAACTGGGCGCTGTTCCGGCTGTGGGAGAAGGGCCGCTTCACCGATCTGTGGCTGCGCTATTTCCCGATCAGCCCGTTTTAAAAAAGTGCGTCATCGCAAGTATCCAACCCGTCACCCTGAGGTGCGAGCGCAGCGAGCCTCGAAGGGCGACAGCCAAGGTCTTGCACTTTGGCCGTTCACCCTTCGAGGCTCGCCGCTACGCCGCTCGCACCTCAGGATGACGGATTGCGCAGAAAATCCATCGCGCCCTTCGCCGCCGCGACGCCAGTGGCGAAAGTCGCCTGCAACAGATAGCCGCCGGTCGGCGCTTCCCAATCGAGCATCTCGCCGGCGACGAAAATCCCCGGATAGCGCCGTAGCATGAAGTGCTCGTCGAGTTCGGAAAAGCGGATGCCGCCGGCGGTCGAGATCGCGGTGGCGATCGGTTGAACGCCGGTGAGCTTGACGGGCACTGCTTTGATAAGGGCGGCGATTTCCTGTCCACTCATTGTCGCGAGGTTCGTACCTTTCGTCATCGCGCCTTCGCGAACCAGCGATAGCGCGGCGGCCGACAAATGCGTGGCCTTGCGCAGGAAGTTCGACAATGACTGCTTGCCCCGCGCGGCCGACAGGCGTTCGCCGAGTTTGGCCAGCGCGACGTCGGGCAACAGGTCGATGGCGACCATCGTTTCGCCATGCTTGAGAATGGCATCGCGGATCGGCGAGGCCAGCGCATAGACGGCGCCGCCTTCAAGGCCATCGCGCGTGATCATCGCCTCGCCGCGCACGCTGTGGCCGCCGAAGCTCAGGCTGATGCGTTTCAGCGGATGACCTTCGAAGCCGCGCAACACATCGGACCAGGCGGCGGTGAAGCCGCAGTTGGCCGGCAGCAAGGGCGACATCGCAATTTTCTGTTTGGCCAATATTGCCGCCCAGCGGCCGTCAGAGCCGAGCCTGGCCCAACTGGCGCCGCCGAGCGCCAGCACGATGACATCGGGCACAACCGACACGTCCTTGCCGTCGACCGCAAAGCGGAGATTGCCATCTTCGTCGAAGCCTTCCCAACGGTGGCGCAGTCTCGTTTTGACGCCGAGGTTGCGAAGGCGCAGCAACCAGGTCCGCAGCAGCGGCGACGTCTTGAGCACGGTCGGAAACACCCGCCCGCTCGAGCCGACGAAGGTCGCCTGGCCCAGGCCGTCGCTCCACGCCCGCAGCGCCGACGGTGGGAAAGCCTCGATTGCCGCCCGCAACAGCGGATCGATATCGCCATAGCGCGTCAAGAACTGGCCTAAGTCTTCGCTATGGGTGAGATTGAGCCCGCCGCGCCCGGCCAGCAGGAACTTGCGCCCGAGCGATGGCATCTGGTCGTAAATCGTTATCGCCACGCCGGCGCGGGCAAGCGTCTCGGCCGCGATCAGGCCGGCTGGCCCGCCGCCGACAATGGCGGCGGTTTTGCTGGCCGGAACATGGATTTCATCGGGAGATGACACGGGTAACCGCACTTTCAATGGCCAATTTGACGGGCCTTGCCGCCTTGCCTATGTCTGCCTGCCGGAGAAGACAATGTCGATGACGACCACTGAGAACGTGCCGACCCCGAATGCTGAAGACCTGAGCACAGCCGACCTGCGCGCTGTGGCCGAACAGTCGAACGCCTGGCCGTTCGAAGAGGCGAAGAAGATCGTCGCGCGGCTGAAAAACAAGCCAAAAGACGAAGTCATTTTCGAGACCGGCTACGGCCCCTCCGGCCTGCCGCATATCGGCACGTTCGGCGAGGTCGCCCGCACTACCATGGTGCGCCATGCCTTCCGCGTGCTCACCGAGGACAAGATCAAGACGCGGCTGATCGCCTTCTCCGACGACATGGACGGCCTGCGCAAGGTACCGGACAACGTGCCGAACAAGGAGGTGCTGGCGCTCGATCTCGGCAAGCCGCTGACCAAGGTGCGCGACCCGTTCGGCACGCATCCGAGTTTCGGCGAGCACAACAATGCGCGCTTACGCGCCTTTCTCGACCATTTCGGCTTCGATTACGAGTTCATGTCGTCGACCGACTGCTACAAGTCGGGCCGCTTCGACGAGGCGCTGTTGAAATTGCTGTCGCGGCTCGACAAGGTGATGGCGATTATGCTGCCGTCCTTGCGCGAGGAGCGCGCCTCGACCTATTCGCCGTTCCTGCCGATCGATCCGCGTACCGGCGTGGTGTTGCAGGTGCCGGTCGTCGCGCATGACGCCAAGCGCGGGATGATCACTTTCGAGGACCCGGCGACGCAGGAGCGGTTCACCGTGCCGGTCACCGGCGGCGCCTGCAAGCTGCAATGGAAGCCGGATTGGGCGATGCGCTGGGTCGCGCTCGGCGTCGACTACGAAATGGCCGGCAAGGATCTGATCGACTCGGTGAAATTATCCGGCGAGATCTGCCGCGCGCTCGACGGCAAGCCGCCGGAAGGCTTCAACTACGAACTATTCCTCGACGAGAACGGCCAGAAGATTTCGAAGTCGAAGGGCAACGGGCTGACCATCGACGAATGGCTGCGCTACGCCTCGCCGGAAAGCCTGTCGTGCTTCATGTATCGCGAGCCGAAGGCGGCCAAGCGTCTGCACTTCGACGTGATCCCGCGCACGGTCGACGAGTACCAGCAGTTCCTCGACGGCTACAAGCGGCAGGAGCCGAAGCAGCAATTGTCGAATCCGGTCTGGCACATCCACGAGGGCCATCCGCCGACGGTGGAAATGCCAGTGACGTTCTCGATGCTGCTGACTCTGGTGTCGTCATCGAACGCCGAAAACGCCGAGACGCTGTGGGGCTTCATCGGCCGCTATCGGCCCGGCGTGACGGCGGCGACGCATCCGAAGCTGAACGCGCAGGTCGAATACGCCATCCACTATTTCCGCGACTTCGTGCAGCCGACCAAGACATTCCGCCAGCCGAGCGACTCGGAACGCGTGGCGCTGAACGATCTGCGCGACGCGCTGGGGCAATTGCCGGCCTCTGCCACGGCGGAAGAAATCCAGGATGTGGTCTATGAGATCGGCCGGCGCGAGCCGTTCCTCGATCAGAAAAAGAAGGCCAAGGACGGCAAGCCGGGCGTCGCGCTCGACTGGTTCAACATGCTGTACCAGGTGCTGCTCGGCCAGGAGAAAGGCCCGCGCTTCGGTTCTTTCGTCGCGGTCTATGGCCTGCAGAATACGGTCGACATGATCGACGGCGCGCTGGCGCGTTCTTAATCCCTCCCCTGAAAGGGGAGGGTGGCCCGCCGCAGCTTTAGCGAAGGCGGGTCGGGTGGGGATGTCTCTCCATCGAGCATCGCCCCACCCGGCTCGCCATAGCGAGTCAAAGACGCGCGTAAACGCGCTTATGGCTCGCCACCCTCCCCGTAACCGGGGAGGGATAAGAAATTAGCTAAACCTCTCCACCTTGCCGTTGACCGCCATCAGGCCGAGCTCGACCTTCAGCGACGGCTGGCGTTCCGCAACCTGCTTCTTGAATTCCATCAGCGCGGCTTTGTGCGTCGCGGTCTCGGTCGCCTTGTCCTTCACCGCGTCCGCGCCGTAAGCAATCTTGGCGGCGCCGCAGTCGCGATGGTTCATCGCGATCACTTTCGGAATGTGATGCAGTTGCATCGACGCTGCGAGATTGTCCCAGAAGGCCGGCGCCCAGGCCTTGAACGCGGGCGCGACCACGCCGATCGAAGCGCCGGCGAAGGTAAACTGGCTGTATTTGCCAATCATCTTGCGGCCCTTCATGTAGTTGATTGTCGGCTGCGGAAACCGCGGATCGATGCAGGTCAGCAGCATCGCCTCGTAGTTTCCTTCCGCCGCCAAGACCAAAGACGGCATGGCCGCCAGCATGCCGACGCTGGCCGACATCTGAAGAAAGCGACGGCGGTTGAAACGAGCGCTCAGCATGTCGCCGCAGCACGCGCAAGCCGACGGATGATCGACGTCTTGAGTCATAGGTGCCCCCAGATTGAATTGAATGAAGTTGTGTAATTCTAGCTCGTCGTAATTGCTGCCGCCAGAAGGGGCTGAAGTGCGTTACTGGCTGGCCCAGACGATACGCGCGATCCAGACCACGTCCGACATCTGCAAGGTGCGGTCGCGATGCTCGGCATTGAGCGATTTGAGCTCGACGCTCTTGGTGGTCTTGCGCTTGAGCTCCTTGACCATCACTTCGTCGTTCTTGGTCTTCACGACCACCCTGTCGCCTTTGCGCACCGGCGCCCCCGGCGACACGATAATGACGTCGCCGTCGCGATAGGCTGGCTTCATCGAATCGCCGGAAATCTCCAGCGCGTAGGCATGCTCGTCGGTCACCTGCGGGAACGCGGTCTCTTCCCAGCCCTTGCCGACCGGGAAACCGCCGTCGTCGAAATAGCCGCCGCTGCCCGCTTCGGCGAAGCCGATCAGCGGCACGTTCTGGACCGGCTGTTTGCCGCCGTCGGTGATCAGGCTGACGAAAGTGTCGATCTTGGTGTTGGTCGCAGCCAGAGCCTTGGCCACCGATTCGGTCGACGGCCAGCGCGGCCGGCCTTCCGGCGTGATGCGCTTCGACTTGTTGAATGTCGTTGGATCGAGGCCAGACTTTTTGGCGAGACCCGAGGCGGTCATCTTGGCGCGCGCCGCCAGGCGATCGATGGCAGTCCAGATTTGATTGTGTGTCAGCATGGCTAACCCCGCCTACCTTTGTCGTCGAAAATGGCCCGAAGCGGGCCCCGGAGATTACGGCTCGTAGTTTATAGGAATTATAGCCTTGAGTCGGGCGTTTGTCACACGGAATATTGCCTGCCGCCGCCGAATGATCCTTTTACCGGCTTTTTCGACAGTTATTTAGCCTTGGCCCCGGACTTGTTTTTGGACTCGGCCCCGCACGGTGGGTAGGGTCCGCTGATGCGAGACCGGAGCAGCCCGCGGTGATCGGCCTATTAGATCGTTTGTCCCGCCCTCTGATGCGGGCCCTCGACCCCGAGGACGCCCATACGCTGACATTGAAGATGCTGCGGTTTTTGCCGCGGACCAAGCCCGAGCCGGATCCGCCGGAGCTGCGGGTGCGGGCCTTCGGCCTCAATTTTCCCAATCCGATCGGGCTGGCCCCCGGCTTCGACAAGGACGCGATGGCGCCCGATGCTCTGCTGCGGCTTGGCTTCGGCTTCGTCGAAATCGGCACGGTCACGCCGCGTCCGCAGGCCGGCAACCCGAAACCGCGCATCTTTCGCCTGGAGGCGGACGAGGCGGTGGTCAACCGGCTCGGCTTCAACAATGGCGGCGCGGCAGCGGCTTTGGCGCGGCTGGCGGCGCGCGCCGGCGAGGGCGGCATCGTCGGCGTAAACATCGGCGCCAACCGCGATTCGGCCGACCGTACCGAGGATTATGTGCGGCTGATCGAAACCTTCGCCGCCGTTGCCAGCTATTTCACCGTCAACGTGTCGTCGCCCAATACGCCGGGCCTGCGTGATCTGCAGCAGGCCACCGCGCTGGACGAACTGCTCGGCCGCGTCATTGACGCACGCGAACGGGTGCACCTGCGCGCCGGCCCGACCCCGGTGCTCTTGAAGATTGCCCCCGATCTGACGTTGGCGGACCTCGACGACGTCGTCGGCGTCGCCCGCAAGCATCGCGTCGATGGCATGATCGTGAGCAACACGACGATCTCGCGGCCCGGTTCGCTGCGCGCGCGCGACAAGGCGCGCGAGGCCGGCGGCCTGTCTGGCCGGCCGCTGTTCAAATTGTCGACGCGGATGCTCGCGGAAACCTTCGTGCGGGCCGAGGGTCAGTTCCCGCTGATTGGCGTTGGCGGTATCGACTCGAGCGCAACGGCCATCGCCAAGATCAAGGCTGGCGCCACTTTGGTGCAGCTATACACCGGGCTCGTGTATCGCGGCATCGGCCTTGTGGCGGAAATGAAGGCCGGCATCTCGGCGGCGATCAAACGCGGCAACCGCGATTCGCTCGCCGCCATGGTCGGCATCGATGCCGCCGAAATCACCGCCGATAGCTGGCCGAGTTAAACCTCTACGAAGGGCCGCTTGGCCAGAGTCGGATAACGCGCCGCCTGCAAGGCGCCGCGGGCGATGAAGAACGACAGGATGGCGATCCACAGACCGGCATTGCCCAGCGGCAGCGTCGCGCCCCACACCGCCAGATAAACCAGAAACGAAGCCATCATCAGGTTGCGCATGTCGCGCACCCAGGTGGCGCCGATATAGATGCCGTCGAAGCAGAACGCCATGACGCCGCAGACCGGCACCAGCGCCGCCAGCCAGAGATAGTCGTGCGCCACGCGGCGCACAGCGGTATTCGCGGTCATCAGGTCGATGAACGGCGAGCCGAACAGCAGGAACAGCGCCGTCGCCGCCGTGCCGAACACGAAGCCCCAGATGACGATGAGTTTGACAGCTCGGCCGAAGGCCAAGCGGTCGCCCGCGCCATAGGCGCGGCCGCACAATTGCTCGGCGGCGTTGGCCAGGCCGTCAAGGAAGAAGGCGCCGACCAAAGTGAAATTATGTAGCACCGCATTGGCGGCGAGCGCGACGTCGCCGGCGCGCGCGCCTTGCGCCATGAAAAACAGATAGGCCGCGATCAGCGCCGCGGTGCGGATCATGATGTCGCGGTTGATCGCCAGCAGGCGCATCAGTTTGTCGCGGTCGAACAGCCGCGCCTGCCGCAGATCGAAGCGCCCGCCCAGCACGCGCCAGGCCATCGCCAGCCCGATGACCAGTCCCGCCGCTTCGGCAATAACGGCGGCCAGCGCCGCGCCGGCAATGCCCCAGTCGAGCCGGAGCACCAGCATGACGGTGAGCGCCATATTGATGACGTTGACGGCGATCTGGATCGACAAAGCCAGCATCGGCCGCGCCAACCCGACCAGCCAGCCGAGCATGACGTAATTGCCGAGTGCGAACGGCGCCGACCACAGCCGGATGAAGAAGTAATGTTCGGCGGCTTGCGTCACCGTCGCGCTGCCGCCCATGCCGCCGAAGATGAGTGCGGCAAGCGGCACTTGCAGCGCCACCAGCGCCAAGCCGATCACCGCCGCCGTCATCAGCGCGCGTGTCAGCACCGCCAGCCGTTCGCCGGCATCATTGGCGCCGTAAGCTTGCGCCGTCAGCGCGATGGTGCCCATGCGCAGGAAGCCGAAGAGCCAGAAGATGCAGTCGAACACCAGCGCCGCCATGGCCACGCCGCCCAGCACGGCCGAATCGCCGAGCCGGCCGATCGCCGCGGTGGCGACGACGCCCAGCAGCGGCGTCGTGACGTTCGCCAGCAACGCCGGGCCGGCGATGGCGAAGACGCGACCGTTGGTGACGGTGAAGGACGACGACAAACGGCGGCCGGTTCTACTTGCCGCGCGGGGCGTTGATGAGCCGGATGATCAGCCAAATCGGGATCACAATCACGGCGCCGAGCAGGAAATAGCGCCACAGCCAGCGGATGGCGTCGAAGCCCATATCCCACAGCGAGCGGATCAGCCGCTCCAGGCTGTGCACGATGTCGAACGGATCGAGGCCGAGCACCGACAGGATGACGCCGACCAGGATCGACACCAGCAGCAGGCGTCCGAGCACGGCCAGCGGCGAACCGCCGAAAAACCGGGTGGCCGGTCCGTTGTTCATCTTAGGCTCCATCGGCTCAAGCTCGTTTGGCATGGGCGTACCTGACGCAAGATCATTCGTCCGGTCAAGGCCGCACTGTGCTTAGATAGGTGTGAGGCCTGCGAAGGTCGAGACGACGAAGGCCATGGCTCATGGATGCAATCTTTCTCACCTCCGGCGATGTCATTATCGACCGCCGCTTCGAATGGGCGCGCGACCTCGAGGCCAAGGGCGATCTCGCCGGCGCCGCCGATCTTCTGGCCCAGACGGTGGAAATCAGCCCCGGCTACGCCGCCGCCTGGTTCGCGCTGGGCGATCTGCGGCAAAAGCTGGGCGAGAACACCGGCGCGATCCTGGCTTTCGAGCAGGCCAAAGCGATCGATCCGGAAGATCGTCACGGCGCCAGCCTGCGGCTCACCCGGCTCGGCGCGGCCCAGGTGGCGATGCCGGACGGCTATGTGCGGACCTTGTTCGACGGTTATGCGCTGACCTTCGATGCCGCGTTGCGCACCGGACTCGACTACAAGGCGCCGGAACTTATGCTCGCGGCGGTGCGGACAGCGCGGCCGGAAATGACATTCGGCAATGCGCTCGATCTCGGCTGCGGCACCGGACTGGGCGGCGCGGCGTTCAAGCCATTCTGCAAGGCGCTTACCGGGGTCGATCTGTCGCCGGCGATGGTGACGCAGGCGCGGGCCAAGCATATTTATGACCGGCTGACTGAGGGCGAAGTTGTCGCGTTCCTGAACGCTGAAGCAGCAAGTCACTATGACCTCGTCATGGCCGCCGACCTGTTCGGCTATTTCGACGATCTCGCGCCTGCGCTCGCCGCTACCGCGCGCATGCTGGCGCCGGGCGGGTTGATCGTGTTCAGCGCCGAGACTCATGACGGCGACGGCGTCATCCTGCGCGACACCTTGCGCTATGCGCATTCGCCGACACATGTCGGCGCCGCGCTTTCGGCCGCCGGCCTGCAATTGGTCAGCCTCGATTTCGCCACCGCGCGCAGCGAGAAAGGCGTGCCGGTGCCGGGGCTGGTCGGTGTGGCGCGACGATAATCAGTCGCGCCGAAACACCACGCTGCCGAACCAGCCGATCACCAGCGCCATCAGCGATGCGAGCAGGCCGTAGAGCAGGCCGTGGTCGCGCGCGGCGTCGGCGACGAATTGCTCGACGCCGGCCTTGATCACTTCGAGCGCCGAACTGGTGCGTGCCACCATGGCGCCGCCGGCAAACAACTGCACGTCGATGCCGTAGCTGCCGGTCGGCACATTGGCCGGCATCGGAATGGCGACGCGGAATACGGTTGGCGTCAGGAAAGTCACCGCGGTCGGCGACTCGCGATACAGGCCGTATTGCGTTTCCAGATTGACGAAGGCGACGCGGAACGGGTCGTCGCGCACGGTATCGGCGGTGTCGGGGCCGATGCGTTGCGGCAACAGGAAGTTGTCGAGCCCGAGCTGCAGCCGCCGCGCGGTGTCGGCATTGGCTATTTGCGCGACCGGCCGGTTGCTGAGAATGCCGAGATAGGACGGCACCCGCACGAATTCGCGCGAATCGACGTTGACCCAGATGCCGAGCACGCGGTCCTTGCGGCGCGTGCGCAAGGTCTGGCGCGGGCCGGTCACGGTGACCACCAGATCGTAGGCGCGGCGCAAGGCGGCCTGCGGCCGGTCCGGCTCGATGGTGCCGAACAGCACCAGATTTTCTCCAACGAAACTCGACGTCACCGCCACCCGGTGGTTCGACAGCGACACCACCAGTTGCTCGGCCGAAGCAGACGCTGCGCCGAATGCCGCCAGCAGGATCGCGACCATGAGCGCGCGGCGTGCCATCACTCGGGCCTCACCAGGCGCAACGAGAACAGGTCGTCCGGCCGCACCACCAGTTCGTAGGCAAAGCGCAAGCCGACCGCGAACACCAAAAGACCGAGCAGCAGCCGCAGCCGTTCGCCGCGCATCTTCTGCCCGGTGCGGGCGCCGAATTGCGCGCCGATCACGCCGCCGACGATCAGGATCAGCGCCAGCACCGCGTCGACCAGATGGTTGGTGGCGGCGTGCATCACCGTCGCCGACGCCATCGTCACCAAAGTCAGCACCATCGAGGTGCCGATCACCGTCGCCGTCGGCACGCGCAGGAAATAGATCAGCATCGGCACCAGCAGGAAGCCGCCGCCAATGCCGAGAATGGCGCCTATGAAGCCGATCGAGAAGCCGATGGCCCAGACCGGGATCGCCGACACATAGATCTTCGACCGTTTGAAGCGCAGCTTGAACGGCAGGCCGTGCACCCAGTTGTGGCTGCCGGGCCGCCGCAACATCGCCGGCTGGCCTTTGCGGGCGCGCAGCTCGGCCTGCACGCTCTCATTGATCATCAGCGCGCCGACCGTGGTCAGCAGCGTTACATATGACAGGCCGATGACGAGATCGAGCTGGTCGAGTTCGCGCAGCAGGGTGAACAGCCAGACGCCGGTGGCGGTGCCGAGAATGCCGGACGACAACAGCATCATCGCCAGCGGGACGTCGATGGCGCGCTTGCGCCAGTATGTGATCGCGCCTGTGAAAGACGAGGCGGCGATATGGCTGGTCACGCTGGCGACCGCGACCGCCGGCGAAATGCCGATAAAGATCAACAGCGGCGTCATCAGGAAACCGCCGCCGATGCCGAACATGCCGGAAATGAAGCCGACCGCCAGCCCCATCCCCAGGACCAGGAAGATGTTGACGGGCAGGTCGGCGATCGGAAGGTAGATCTGCAAGCGGCTTCGTCCGGCGTGCGGGGCTTGTATCGATAGTAGCGGCGAATGCTGACGCAATCACGTCTTTGCGCGATTCAGACGCGCTTGGCCACCGCTTTCACTGATCTTTACCTTACCGCGCGCCGATATTCAGCGGCAGGCTGGAAACGTTGGCCGAGATCGCCCGCCCGCCGCGCGGCTTGGCCGGAGGCGGCGCGGTGGTCGTGGCATCGTCCCAGCCGCCATGCGGAACCGGCACGTTGATCGCCGATTGCGGCTGCGGTTCGGGCACGAAGCTCTTGACCGTGTCGCGGGCGCTGGCCAGTTCGTCGGCGTCGAGGTGGGCGGCGACGTCGTCGCGCTTCTTGGCGGCTTCGCGGTCGCCCTGGTTGGCTGCCAG